>JABSSB010000280.1 GCA_013214715.1 Paracoccaceae bacterium
CACACCTGATCGCGATGCTCAGGCCTGAGCCTGACGCACGATCCATCGTTCAGCCAGAGCCGCCCTTTCTTTGGTTGCCTCGATGGCACTTTCAGCCCCTCTCGTCGCCATAACCTTTCGACACGCTTGTCATTCACATGCCAACCCACATCTCTCAGCAACGCAGCGATCCGCCGATAGCCATAGCGGCCATATTGCCGGGTCAACTCGATCATGTCGGCGACCAATCGGTCTTCATCAGCGCGACCGACTGGCACTTTGCGCTGCGTGGATCGGTGTTGTCTTAGAACTCGGCACGCACGGCGCTCCGAGACATTCAGTTCAGCGCGAACACGATCAATACAGGCACGACGGCGAGCGGGGCTTAGAAGTTTCCCTTCGCAGCTTCCGCCAGGATGAGCTTATCCAGCGTCAGATCAGAAACAGCCTTGCGCAATCGCTCATTCTCTTTTTGAAGACGCTTCAGTTCCTTCAATTGGTCCGTGCCCATTCCAGCGTACTTTTTCTTCCAGCGGTAAAACGTCTGTTCAGTCACACCAATCTGGCGGATCGCATCCAGGCGCGGTATTCCTTGCCCCGTCAGAACCTCAACCTGCCGTAACTTCGTAACAATCTCTTCCGGCTTTGGGCGCTTGTTGGCCATGGTCTTCCTCCGTTTTCCTAAACATAGCGAAGGGCCACTTCCGTGGGGGAAGACCAGAAGGCCTTTTTTTGCAATCTTGCCAGTAGTCGGTTGCAAATGCGCGGGCGCAGAGGGTCTCGGTGTGAGCCAGAGCTCGCCAATCGACCATCGCTCCGATTGCTTATCTACTTAGATATGGTTGCAATAGATTAATCTATTTTGATGGGATTAATGTGGGGCAGTGATTGTGTAAAGTCCGCATGGAATTGAAAATAAGGGAATAATTTAATGTTTGTGGCGGCGCTGTCAGACGAATTCGAACTCGTCTCTGGTAGGTCAGTGATACTATCCTTTATCCCGCGCCAAGTTCGCGCCACTAGGCAAGAGCGGCGCTGCGTGTCAGCTTGAAGGTGTCTCGGTTAGTGAGAGATCTCTCCTGGTTGAATTGGTTATAGACAGAGAAATGGACGGAGGCGAATTTCTGCAAACTTCGCATCCGCCTGAAACGCTGCATGGCGCGTTCGCGTCGTCGGAACGGCAGATGAGAATTCTCAACGCGGTTGTTGAGCCATCTGCCCGTCATTTGCTTTTCCAACGCACCCATTTCTCTGAGCGCAGCCTTGTAGGATGCGAAGCGATTTGTGACTACTTCTTCAGCTTTGCCGTGCCGCTTCATTAATTTCATAAGGAATTTCAGCGCTGCAGCTTTGTTTCGGCGTTTGCCCGACGCCGAGTTCGAGGCCAGCGTGTCGAAGGCAGCGTCACGGTCGGCACCCTGCACGACCGCCTCGATATCGGCACGGTGCTGGTAGTGGTACTGACCTGCCCCCCGATGCTCCCTCAGTCATAACGAGAGTTTGCGGGTATGTTTTTCATATTCTTCGTCTTTGGTTTGGGCAAGCGCGTCGGGCGTGGAGCCCTCAATTTGCTTAAGCGTCCGACGCGCTTTTGCGGGCGTTTGATTGCCGAGCGATGAGTGTGGTCTGACGTTGTTGTAGTCGTATCGCCAGAGCGCCAGCTTTCGGCGGGCATCCTCCAAGCTGTCGAACATCTCTTCGTTCAATAGCTCGTCGCGGAGACTGCCGTTGAAACTCTCGATGAAGGCATTTTGCTGCGGCTTGCCTGGATCGATGTAATGCCAATCGACGTGGTTGTCGTTCGCCCATTTTAGGATCGCCCGACTGGTGAACTCTGTTCCATTATCGCTTACAATGCTGGCGGGCTTGCCGTAGATGCGAACCAGCGCATCCAGTTCCCGCGCCACACGGGCACCGGAGATCGATGTGTCTGCGATCAGCCCCAGATTTTCACGACAACAATCATCATTCACCGCCAGAATGCGGAACCGGCGCGACGCACCGAACGTGTCGGACAGAAAATCTAGCGACCAACGTTCACCGGGCCTTAGGGCCTCTGGCATCGGTGTTCGTGATCCTCGGGCCCGCTTCCTGCCCCGTCGGCGCCTGACACCCAGCTTCTCTTCGGTGTAGAGGCGGTATAATTTCTTGTGGTTTATAACGTAACCTTCGCGCTCAAGCATCACGCCGATCCGGCGATAGCCAAACCTGCGCCGCTTGACGGCGATCTTCTTCATCTCCTTGCGTATCTCCGGATTGTCAGGCGGACGGTCGCGCCTGACAGTCTTGGGATCGACACCGACAAGACGGCATGCGCGGCGTTACGAGATGTCATGATCCCGCATTGCCAACAATGCTGCCTCGCGTCGCTTGACCGGCGTCGTCAGCTCTTTCCCAGCAAATCCTTCAATACGACGTTGTCCAACATCTGATCTGCAAGCAGACGCTTCAGCTTGGCATTCTCATCCTCCAAAGCCTTCAGCTTGGCTGCATCAGACACTTCCATCCCGCCGTACTTGGATTTGAATTTATAGAACGTGCCTTGGCTGAGACCGTGCTTGCGGCACACCTCCGCTGTCGGCATTCCGGCTTCTTGTTCTTTGATCATCCCAATGATCTGGGCTTCCGTGAAACGGCTCTTGCGCATTTGTTTGCTCCTTCAAAAGGTTGAGCAAACTCTACATAACAATGCGGGAGATTTCGGGGGGCAGGTCACACTTGGGTATGACCCGCATCCAGATGCGACGCGTCGCGAACTCGTGACAAACGACGATGAAGCTCACGTCGTGAAGACGCTCTTCAATCTTTATGCTCGCTTCGGTCGTCTTCGCGATGTGGCTCAAAGGGCGGACGAGCTCGGGCTCCGATCAAAGCGCAGGATCTTTTCGACGGGTCGGGTCCAAGGCGGCACCAAAATGAGTGCTGGCCAGATCCACAAGATCCTGACCAATCCGGTCTATCGCGGATTGATCCGTCATAAAGACGCGACCTATCCAGGGGTGCATCCTGCTATTATTGACGAAGACCTTTGGTCCCGTGTTCAGGACATGTTGCAGACGGCCAGCGCCAAGCGTCGAGGACCGCGACCAGGTGGGGCGGTCTGCAAAGATGTGCCGCTCAAAGGTAAACTCTGGGACGAGACCGGTGATCTGCTCACCCCAACGCACAGTCGGAAAGGCGGCAAACGTCATCGATACTACGTGTCCAACCGGCTGATCTCAAACGGGAGAGATCCGTCAGCTTGGCGACTGCCCGCGTCCGCATTGGAAGCAGCTGTCGTAGAGGCCATCGTTGGTCACTTTTCGAATTGCGCAGATCGGCACGCAATTCTGGCCCAACCCGAGGCGAAAGCCAGCGCGAGTGCTGCTGCAAATCTG
>JABSSB010000281.1 GCA_013214715.1 Paracoccaceae bacterium
TGGAATGATGTTGCCAACATCGGTCGGGATCAGTGCGGGCGGATTGCGCTTGTCGCTGTACCGGATCGTGCTGATCGTCATGTTCATTCCAATGCTGCTGTCCCTTGTGACGGGCAAACGGGCCAAAGCCAACATATTTGACATGCTGTGTTTCGGCCATGCGGCCTGGGCGACGCTTGCCCTCGTGAAATGGGGCGGTTTGGCACAGGGCCTCGAGTCGGGTGGCATTTATGTGGTCGAGTTTTGCGGCGCCTTTTTGCTGGGCAGGCTGTACATTCGCAGTTACGAGGATTTTCGTGCCTTTGCAAATGCTTATGTTGGTGTCACAGTTGGCATGTTGCTGTTTACCCTGCCCGAGGCCGTAACGGGAAATCATATCCTGCATGACTTTTTTGCCAGCGCAGTCGGCAGTCCCAGCGCGCCTTACATCGGCAAGCGCATGGGGTTGGAACGCGCCTTCGGTCCGTTCGACCATCCGATCCTCTACGGGGTTTTCTCGGCGGCGGCCTTTTCGATGGCCTATTTCGTGGTCGCTCAACGGCAGCTTTTGAATTTCAAAGGTATGGCGCAGGTTATCGGAGTGATCGTTGCCACATTTGTCTCCGCCTCTGGCGGACCGTATGTTGTCTTAATCATGCAGATGTTTGCGGCTGGTTGGGAGCGCGTGTTTGCCAGGGTAAAGAACCGTTGGCGCATCATGTTCGGTTTGTTTGCCGCTGCTTATATCTGCATCGATCTGATGTCGACGCGCACGCCGTTTCATGTCTTCGTCAGTTATTTCACATTTTCGACCCAATCCGCCTACAACCGGATCAACATTTGGAATTTCGGCACTGCAGAGGTTGGACGGCACCCGATTTTTGGCATTGGGCTAGGCGATTGGGTGCGCCCGCCGTGGATGTCGGCTTCTGTTGACAATTTCTGGCTTTTGGTCGCGATGCGCTATGGCCTGCCCGCGCTGTTGATGCTGCTGGGTCTGATGCTGGGAATGGTCTATATGATCGCGCAAAAGGAAAACCTTTCGCAGGAGTGGCGGAATGCCCGCCATGCCTGGGCGTTCACGCTTTATGGTATCGCCATCGCCGCCGCGACCGTGCATCTGTGGAATGCGCTGTTTGTCTTGTTCATGTTCCTGATGGGGTCGGGCATGTGGCTTTATGATACCAAACAGGGGCAAACCAACGACAATAAGCCCCGCGCCCGGCCGTCGGCCTTGTCCACCCAAAAGTCAAAATATGGCACCCTTTTCTAGAAGGGAGTGAGATTCAATTGGATCTGTCGATCATCATCGTGAACTGGAATACCCGCGAGATGCTGCGCGATTGCCTGCAGAGTGTCTTTGACACGGCCGCCGACATCACCTTTGACGTCTTGGTTGTGGATAACGGCTCGTCGGATGACAGTCAGCAAATGGTACGCGACGCCTTTCCCCAGGTGGAGTTGATTGCCAACCAAGATAACAAAGGGTTTGCCGGGGCCAATAATCAGGCGCTATCACGGGCAAAAGGGCGGCACGTGTTGCTGTTGAATTCGGACACTCTGGTGCATGGAGATGTTCTGTCGGCATCGGTTCGCTATCTCGACGATAACCCGGATGTTGGCGCAATGGGCTGCCGCGTTCTGAACACGGATGGGACCCTTCAGATCACCGGATCGCAACTGCCGTCCTTGCTGAATCTCAGCTTGCAGGCAACCGGCCTCAACAGGTTGCCAGGTAGATTTTTTGACCGCTTTCAAATGGCCCGTTGGGACCGGCGCGATGCGCGCGACCTCGATGTTATTTTTGGCTGTTATCTGATGGTCCGGCGCAGCGTCATTGAGCAGGTCGGACTCTTGGATGATACCTTTTTCTTTTATGGCGAAGAGACGGACTGGTGCTTTCGGATCGCAAAGGGAGGTTGGCGGCTGGTGCTGGCTCCGGTAGGAGAGATCACGCATTTCGGCGGCGGATCCGTCAAAAAGCTGAACCACAAACGCAATATCATGCTGTCCGAAGGCACGATACGGTTTCACCGTAAGCACTATGGATGGTGGGGCGGTGCAGCTTGCTGGGTGCTTTTAGGTTTTTTCAATCTGTCGCGCGCAATAATCTGGTCTCTGCTTGGCCTGGCAGGCTCGGAGAAGGTCCGCGATACCGCTCAGAACTTTCGGCGGGTGGTCATGCATTTTCGGGAGGCTTGGCCTAGAGATGTCTGACGAAAACCGGCTGCGTACAATTCTCGCAGCGCCAAACATCGACGGAACAGATGTTGGCGAAGGTTTTGTGGCGTTCAAATGGGCGGAAGCCTTATCGGAGCTTGTGGACCTGACCGTGCTCAGCTTTGAGCGGCCCGGCCGCGCCGCGCTGGCCGGGCAACTGCCCGATGCGAAGGTCGTGGCGTGGCCTGAACCGGCCTGGGCCAGAAAACATGAACGCTTCAACGCAATGGCCAAACCTGCGTATCCGGTTTTTGCCAGATATGTGCGGAGGTACATGGCTGAGTCGTTGGGGGCCGGGCAGCGTATTGATCTTGCGCATCTTATCATGCCGCAGGCGGCGCGGTATCCTGTGCCGTTCCGGCATTTTCCCGTTCCGTATATCGTCGGCCCGTTGGGGGGTGGCTTGGACACGCCGCCCGGGTTTGCCTCGGAGATGAGCCACGCGCCAGTTTACACTCGGCTGCGCAACCTTGATTCTTTTAGGTTTCGTTATGATCCCGCATTGCGTGCGAGCTATACTGGTGCAGAAATCGTTTTAGGTGTGGCCCCTTATATGGCGCGTGTTCTGTCAGACATTGGCCTCAAGCGGTTCGAGCCGGTTCTGGAACTTGGTATTGATGCGCTAGCGCCAGATGTTCTGCGACAGCCGAAACCGGATTGTTTGCGTCTATTGCATGTGGGACGGGGCGTGCGCACCAAGGGGTTGCGCGACGTGGTGCGCGCATTGGCTCGGCTTAAGGACCGGCCCGGGATCACTCTGACGTCAGCGGGCGGCGGTAAAGAGATCGAGCTGTGCAAAGCGGAAGCAGAAGCGCTGGGCGTTGCAGAGCGTGTCAGTTTTTTGGGCCTTATCCAGCGTGAAGAGGTCGAGGATTTGTACAGGTCACACGATGTTTTCACCTTTCCATCTTTTCGCGAACCAGCGGGCGGTGTGCTTTACGAAGCGATGCGCTGGGGTTTGCCGATCATTACGGTGGCCCGGGGTGGACCGGATTGGATTATTGACGACCAAAGCGGTGTCCGCCTGCCGATTTCAACACCACAGGTGCTTGCCGCTGATCTTGCCGAGGTGATTGCGGACCTTGCAGATAACCCATCCAAAAGGCTGGCTTTGGGGCAGGGCGCAAGAGACAAGGTCGCACGCGAAGGTCTGTGG
>JABSSB010000282.1 GCA_013214715.1 Paracoccaceae bacterium
GGCATATCCAAAGCGGCCTGCACCAAATGCGCGCGGGCCGGGTCCAGCCAATCGGTCTGAAGGATCATGTCTGACATGGGCGCAGCCTAGCGCGCGCCCATAGTGCCGTCCATCACGGGCCGATCGTCTCAGGTCATTGCGCGGAGCTTGTCCATCAATTGCTGCAACGTGTCCGTGTAACGTTCCGACGTGAGGCGACCGTTCTCGCCAAACTCATTGCTCGAATCGCCCAGATGCATTTCCGGCCCCGTAATCAGGCGCGGCTGAAAGGCCACAAGGCACTGGCGCAGCATGGCCTGGCCACGTTCGCCCCCCGCGCGCCCCGCTGCAGCGGACATCACGGCAACCGGTTTGTCATGCCAGGGGCGGTGTTTGGTCCGGCTGATCCAGTCCAACGCGTTTTTCACAACACCGGACAGGCCCTTATTATACTCCGGGGTCGAGATGATCACGGCATCGGCCGCCTTGATCGCCAGTGCAAGCTGGTCAACCGCGTCTGGCACGCCGCTCTCGTCTTCGACATCGCCGTCGTAAAGCGGCAGGTTCAAATCCCCCATGGAAAACTGCGCAGGGCCAAAAAGCCGCGCGGCCTCGGCCACGAGTTTGGTGTTGGTGGCGTCTTGGCGCAGGGACCCGCTAAGGCCCAGCAGGACGGGATCGGACATGATGTGCTCCGCGATTGACTGATCATCGCAGAGATAAGGCTGGCCGCGCTTTCAGGCCAGCCCGAATTTTGGTCAGATCAGGCCTGGGTCGGGATGATCACGATTTCGACCCGGCGGTTCTGCGCACGGCCCTCTTCGGTCAGGTTCGATGCGATGGGCTGCTCTTCCCCGCGTGCCACCGTGGTCAACCGCCCGGCCGAGGTGCCATAAGCGTCCAAAAGGCTCACCACCGCCTGCGCGCGTTGCTGCGAGAGGCCAAGGTTATAGGTTGAACTGCCGGTATTGTCGGTATGGCCCACAACCTGCACCGTCGATTGCGGATAGGCCTGAAGGCTGCGCGACAGGGCTTGCAGATCATCCTGCAACCCGCTGCGCACCACCGCGCTGTCGGTTTCAAAGGTGATATCCTGCGGCATCGACACGACCAGCCTGTCACCCTGATTGTCGATGCTGATCCGACCATCCAGATCATTGCGCAGCTCTGCCGCCTGACGATCCAGATCATAGCCGATCAGGCCGCCAATCGCAGCGCCCGCTGCAGCCCCCACAATGGCGCCCGCGGTTCGGTTCGAGGATACCAGATTGCCGATCACAGCGCCCGAAGCGGCCCCGATGGCGATGCCTTTGTCTTG
Organism: Paracoccaceae bacterium; assembly: GCA_013214715.1. GTDB lineage: Bacteria > Pseudomonadota > Alphaproteobacteria > Rhodobacterales > Rhodobacteraceae > JABSSB01. Next base: position 1,298 of record JABSSB010000282.1, read on the forward strand.
GTTTGATATTTGCGAATTGATCGCTGATGGGTCGGTGCAACCCGCCAACATCACAACGCCAAGGAAACCCGCCACTGCCGGGCGGGTCACGGATGTGGTCCTAAACATGCTCATCTCCTGCCATGTCCCGGTTGGCCGGGATCTGAAGACAGTATCCGATGCGCGGGCCAAGCCTGCAAGATGTTGTTGGCGCCGCTCACCAAACTGCGATTTTTCGCCGAACCGCTCTCGCTACCCTTCAGCGCGGGCCGCTTCCCAGGCCAGCAAGGCGCGTTTGACCGGCAGCCCCCAATGATAGCCACCTAACCCGCCCGATTTACGCAAGGCCCGGTGGCAGGGGATCAGATAGCTAACCGGATTGCGCCCCACGGCCGTACCCACGGCGCGCACCGCGCGCGGGTTGCCTATGCTCGCTGCAATTTCGGAATAGGTGCTGACCTGGCCAGATGGAATGCGCAGCAGCGCTTCCCAGACCTTGATCTGCAAAGGTGAGCCGATCATATGCAGGGCGGTTTCCCCGGTTTGGGCAAAAGCCGCGTCGGTCCAAGCACGCAACGTCTCGGCGTCTTCGACAAATTCCGCTTCTGGCCAGCGGGAGGTCATGTCCTCCCATGCATGTTCGCGGCCGCATTCGGCGGCAAAAGCCAGACCGCACAACCCACGCTCCGTCCCCATGACCAGAGCCTCACCAAAAGGCGTCTCTATCCAGCCATAGCGCACCACCAGCCCCGCGCCGCGTTTGGCGTAATCGCCGGGGCTCATCGCCTCCCACCGGACGAACAGATCATGCAACCGCCCCGACCCCGACAGCCCAACCGCATGGGCTGTGTCGAGCGTGGTGAAATGGTCGCTCAGCAGAGCCTTGGCATGGCCCAGTGTCAGATATTGCTGAAACTTCTTGGGCGACACCCCGACCCAGCGCGTGAACACTCGCTGAAAATGCGTCGGGCTCATCCCCATCTGCGCCGCCAGATCATCCAAAGACAGCTGCCCACCATCTGCATCGATCAGCTCGATCGCGCGGCGCATGACGCCATAGTGATAGCCGGTCTCAGTGGGTTGGATGGTCATTGGCATGTCTCCGGGTCCGATACCCGGATCAATACAGGTCGGAACACAGCGCCGCGACCCGTTTCCTGCGCAATGGAGGATACTGCATCGTATTGCCCCACAACTGGGCGCGGTTCAATTGCCACGTCACGGTCTGATCGCTCCCAAAATTGCCCGTTATGTCCAGAGCGTCTGCATTGAACGCGTCTGGCCGGTCAATACCCCTGGGAATATGGTCCACGCATCGGGGGCAGCGCATGCAAGACCGCGCCAACAAACACAGCGTTCTTTGGTGCGGCTGTGGCCCCAGGCTCGGGTGAGCCGCACAATCCCCACGTCCTCAAAACTGACGGGCCAACGGGGTCAATCGTCGTCAATCCCGGCCCAATTCGGAAATGCCTCCCTGAGCCCGTTGGAAAGGTTGCGCTTTTGTTCGACAGCACATCATTCATGAACGTCAGCATCACGGGCGGTTTGATCCCGGCCGTCACCTCCACCGACAGGCTAACCGGCTGCCCCGGAGGCGGCGGGGCCAGTGTTTGCAGCGCAATTTCGGGCTATTTTGCAGTATCAATAGAAACAGGGGAGAGATCGTCAGTTTTGAGAGTGGTCAACACCAATTGCACGGCAACCTCTGGCCTGCCGGTATGGTTCACAAGTTACGTGGGCGACACAGAAATCACGACCGACAGGTCTTTAGGCGCCTCGCCAGATAATGCTCTGGCCCAGTCTTCACCAACACCGTGGGCGAACCGCAAGAGGCGAGGACAGCAATAGGGACCATCCCTAAAAACACAATATATAACATAATCTAATCAACGGATTTCTAAGTGGTTTCACGCTAGTCTCAGCATAATTAGAAAGCAAAACTTTCGCGAGTCTTGAGGTGCCGCATCACAACGGCTTCGCCGCCTCACTGTTTTTGCTTGCCCTGCCCCGCCCGCACATGCTTTGTCCCCGTGATGGCCAAGCAACTCGATTACC
>JABSSB010000283.1 GCA_013214715.1 Paracoccaceae bacterium
TTCGCCTGATGGCAGATGCAAGACCTTGGATGCCTCAGCAGATGGCTACGTGCGTGCTGAAGCTTGCATTTCTTCTGTTCTTGGACCTCTTCAAGATGAATCTCAGCAAAGCTCAGTGATGGTGCGTGGTACTGCTGTAAACCAAGATGGACGATCCAGTGCATTGACCGCACCTCATGGACCATCTCAACAACAGGTGATGCGCATGAGTCTGCAATCCTCAGGACTTGATGCATGGTGTGTTCAGGTCCTACAGATGCATGGCACAGGTACGCCTCTTGGTGATCCAATAGAAGTTGGCGCAGCATCTGCTGTGCTTCTTTCTGATGCTGGTGAGCGTGACTTCCCTGTGCATATGTCTGGTATCAAGAGTAACATGGGACACAGTGAAGCAGCTGCGGGCATGGCTGGCATGGTTCAGCTTGTTGGCAATCTGGTTCACAAATCTGCCAGCCCAATCAGTCACTTGAGACACTTGAATCCTCACATTGTGGGCATGCTCTCTGGTAGCAAGAGCAAGAGTGCCGCTCTTGGTGTGGATTTGAGCCGTGCACCAAGCTCTTTGGCAAGTGTTGAGACTTGTGTTGGTGGTGTGAGTGGTTTCGCCTTCCAAGGCACCAATGCGCATGCCTTGCTCTCCCATGCTTGCGTCTCTGGATCTGAGGGTGATCTTGACACGGTTTCCCGTCCCGGTTTGGGTCTGATGTGGCAACGGGAGCGCTGCTGGTATGCAGTTGATTTTGATTTGATGGTCAGTTGTGCTTCAGTAGGAGTTGTACCAAAGTCAACATTCACTTTCACTTGCAAGTTGTATCATCCTGGACTGGCATACCTTTGGGATCATGTGATCTCTGGGCAAGCATTGTTGCCAGGATCTGCATTTATGGAACTTGGTTACAGCTCCATTGCCAGTGCATTGAACGGATCTCTTGTTGCAAACGCTGATTATGCTATGTGTGATTCAGTGATTGCTTTGCCTCTATCTCTTGATGGCCTTGGCGGCAGTGTGACCACAGGAGTGTATTGTACAGCAGAGGTACAGCTGGATACAGGTGGTCTTGCACTTTCTTCAGAGAAAGCAGGCAAATCCCAAAGGAGATTGCACGTTCACGGAAAGATTCAAAATCAAATCACGGGCAGATCAAAGGACACTCAGATGGAGAGGCCAGACTTCTCAAGAGAGTTGATGAGATCAAAGAGTCGTTCGCTTGTCAGTGGTGATTACCTGTATCCTTTCTTCAATGCTCATGGTCTTCAGTACGGTCCTGCGTTTGCATTGTTGACAAACGTTTGGTTGATATCAAATGACTTTGGCCAACACGATTATGATGCTGCAGTGGGAAATGTTAAGAACACACTCCCTACGGAGGACAGAGGCTTGAGGTTCTGTCCCGCTGTCCTTGATGCATCCTTGCAAGTAGGTGCAGCAAGAGGAATGTGCGGTGCACAAGTGTCATCCAGCATGAACAAGAACGATGGCGAATCGGTCACTTTTGTTCCTGCAGGTTTACATGCTTTGCACGGTCATGGAACAATGCGTGGGTATCTCTACCATGCCTTGTCTGTCTATGACTCTGCATCGAGCACAATGACACAGAAAGAAACACATTACCAGATCCACAGCTCATCACGGACTTTTGATTTGTGTATCAACGGACTCATTGCAAAGAGCTTGAAGGCTAACACGGCCAGCCAGGTGAAGACTGTACGCTTTGTCCCAGATGCCATTCAGTACAGACTTGAATGGCAAGTTGAGAACAGCACACCAACTACAAAGAAGGCTGGGTATCTTCCACATTTTGCATACAGTGATCACAGCTGTGCTGATAGAGCCGTATGTGAGCCAAGGTTGTGCATGGATGCAATCAGTACATTGCAAACATTATGTGGAGATGGATCTCGTAGCATATCACTCTATACGCAAGGAGGTGTGTCAGTAGGCCCTGAGATTCTTGCGAACTCTCAGATGCAAGCATCGCTTCTTTGGGGTATTGTGAAGAGTGTCGTAGCAAGTGGATTGACCTTCTCCTCAGTCAGAGACACTTTCCCAAGTACTGCGTCACAAAAGGCCTCTGGTCTCTGCCACTTCAATGTGTTGGATTCACAGACTCAGGCTGGCGTGGCCAATCTTCATAGTGGGAATGTTTTGAAGGGTGGTGCATCTTATGACTCTAGACTTCTTCATGTGCCAGACTTGCCTCTGAACCGTGCTAGATATGAAATCGGTCCTTATCCAAGAGGATCTCTAAGCAACATGATGGTTGAGTTTGCACCAGAAGAGATTGTACAAAAGGAAGGATATCTTTCCATTCTTGTTCACAGCGTTGGGATCAACTTCCGTGATGTTTTGAATGTTTTGGGTGCATATCCTGGAGATCCTGGTCCACCAGGTGCGGACTGCTCTGGTGTGGTATCTTCATGCTGTACTTTGACGAGATCAAGCCAAGAGCTACTTGTTGGTGATGCTGTGCTGGCATTAGCATCTGGTTCTTTTGCGACGACAGTAGATGTTCCACTCACAGTTGCATCGCTTATGAGCAGCGGCACATCATTTGAGCTTGCTGCTTCTACTCCATCTGTGTACATGACAGTATGGCTTGCTTTGCAGCAAGCGTGTGGTGCCAGTGAGAGTGACACGATTTTGGTTCATGCTGGTTCCGGAGGTATTGGAACAGCAGCAATCAACGTGAGCAATGCATTGGGTGCCAATGTATGCAGTACAGCAGGAAATGTGGCAAAGAGAGGATACGTTCGAGCACTTGGTGTTCAAAATGTTTGTAGCACTCGCTCAACTGTGTTCAGTGACGTGTTCCACTCTGGAGTTGATCTGATCCTCAACTCATTGACCTCTGCTGGAATGATTGCATCTTCCTTGAGTTGTCTCCGCAGTGGTGGTCGTTTTGTAGAGCTTGGAAAGCGTGACATTTGGAGCACAAGGTCCATGAAGATGGAGAGACCAGATCTTACATACAATATGGTTGCTTTGGACTTCTTGCCTCCGTCACATGTTCAGAAGATTATGACAGACCTTTCTCATGCTTTGGCTCTTGGTACAGTGAAGCCCTTGGCCTCCACTATTCATGGAATGAACTGTGTGTCTTCTGCTTTGCGCCAAATGTCCAGAGCCGCTCATATTGGAAAGGTTGTGGTATCCAATCACAGCTTTGCTCCCACTCTCAACCAATCCACTTCTAACTGGATGGTGACAGGAGGCACGGGTGCTCTTGGATTGCTGACGGCACAGCACTTGACACAGCATGGTACTGACCGTGTGATGATATTGGGCCGGACTGGTCACGTGA
>JABSSB010000284.1 GCA_013214715.1 Paracoccaceae bacterium
CAAAGCAATCTGGGAGCCGAACCGGTGCGGATGCAATCATTGCTTGGCGCCTATGCCATGATCGCGGCCCCGCTTGGGCTTGGGCTTGCGGCGACATCGGCGAATTCTGTGCACGTGCTCTTGGGTGATCAATGGGCCTCGGCTGCGCCCTATCTTGCTCTCATCGCGCCGGCTGCGGCTTTGTTTGCCGTTTTCAAATTGATCACGTCGAGCCTGCAGGCGAGCGGCAAGGCCAAACTGGCCGCTATTCTTGCCATCGCCGCCGCCGCCGCCGCCATATGCGCGGTCACGGTGGTGATGGCGAATGGCGGGCAGGCGCTCGATATTGCGCGGGCGATCCTCATCACAAACGCATCGATCCTTGTCTGCGCGATCGTGATCCTTGCAGTGGATGAGAAGGCAAATGTAGTGCCGCTATTGCTGGCGCCCGCACGCCCGTTTGCCGCTGCTGCAATTATGTATTTTGGCGTGGTTGGTATTGCCGGATCTGCAGATGTCTCGCTCATTATATTGCTCCAGCAAGCGGCACTCGGCGCTGCTATTTACGCGATCTCATTGCCTGCGATTTGGGCCATATCTGGTCGCCCACAAGGGGCAGAGACAATCGTTTACAGCGCTCTTTTGTCGCGGGTTTCGGACAGAACGGCAAAAGGTTCTGATGCATTTTAACGCTGCGGTCGGCAGCGATGGCATACAGATGGGCAAGACGGCGAGCCCGAAACGCCCCTAGAACCAAGTGCGCAAGCCAATCACGATTTTCACGCCATGGGGATCATCGCCATCTGCGCGAATTATGTCTGCGGTTTTTCCCAAAGCCGCCTCATATTCGAGGCCAATATAAGGCGCGAATTCGGGCTTGAATTCATAGCGCATGCGCACTCCTGGCTCGATCTTTGTGATGCCAGCCCCAATTTCGCGCTCGGCAATATCTTGTGCGGATAGCTCAATTTCGATCCGGGGTTGGACGAACAATCTTTGAGTGATGCGCTGATCATATTCGGCTTCCATCCGCGCGGTTAGATCCCCGCGATCGGACACAAACAACGCGCCATCAACATGAAACATGTAAGGCGCAAGACCCTCTACCCCGATAACAAGGTGACCGCGTGTGCCAGGCTCAAGAACAAGCCGGACTCCCGCTTGCAAGTCAAAAAAGGGGCCTACGGCGCGGCTGTAAAGCGCTTGGATCTCGGCATCTTCAACCGCTCCGCCAAACTCACCCTCGCCTTCACTTTTCATAACCAAACGATGGACATCGCCGCCATGAAAAGCCCGCATATCCCAAAGATAACCGTCTTCACCGCCATCCGCAGCGAGCCGCGCCTCGAGCCGTTCGAACAGAACGCTGCCAGTGCGCATGCCGCCATTTTCGCGGGCCAGTTGGGTGCGGCTGGACGCCATAGCTTCAGCGCCCCAGATCGCATCAGCAGCGTGGCGAGGACCTTCAAAGGCTCTGGCCGGAACCGCGCTTTCAGCAGCAGCGGCAGGGGCGGCATCTGGGCGCTGCGACATATGGGAGCCATGGTCCATTTGCGAGTGGTCCATTTGTGAATGGTCCATCTGGGAGTGGTCCATTTCAGCATGGTCCGCATGCGCATCGTCCTGTGCGCCCTCAGAATGCGCATGATCATGCCCATCCTCAGAACCCTCAGAACCCTCAGTGTCACCACCCGGACATTGTTCAGGCGGCAAATGCCCCATGGCACAGTGATCCACCTGTGCTTGCGGCGCAGAGTGATCGTGAGCTTGATCAGCCTTGGCCTCTAGCGCCGCAAAGGCTGGCGACGGCGCCAAAATGACAATCGGCAAGCCCGCGAGGGCCTGCAAAAATGCACGGATCAAGACACATTTCCTTGCGGGAATGGACGCACGGTGACCACCTGCATCATACCGGCATGCATGTGATAGAGCATGTGGCAATGGAAGGCCCAGTCGCCCGGCTCATTCGCAGTCAGGTCAAATGTGGCCGTGCCCCCCGGCTGCACCACCATAGTGTGTTTGCGCGGTTGGTGCATGTGATCGGCACCATTGACCAATTCAAAAAAATGGCCGTGCAAATGGATCGGGTGGGCCATCATGGTTTGGTTGACCAATGTGATGCGCACCCGCTCATCATAGCCAAAGCGGATCGGATCATCAGTGACAGCGGTGAATTTCTTGCCATCAAACGACCACATATACCGCTCCATATTGCCGGTGAGGTGAATTTCCATTTCACGCTCAACCTCGCGGTGCGGGTTCATATGTTTGGCTTTGAGATCGGTGTAGCGCAGCACGCGGTGGTCCACCTGATCAAGGCCAAGGCCAGGAAAATCCATCCGGTCAACCGGCATGGGCGCAACCATATCAAGGCCGGGGCCCACCAGCACATCATCAGGCAGGGACGAGGTGTCACGCATATTATGGTCCATACCCCCCACGCCAGCCGGATCAGCCGCGCCTGTCATACCGTTTTGATTGCCCCCATGCCCGGCATGCCCCGCATGGCCAGAGTGTCCTGAATGGTCGCCGTGCCCCGCATGGCCGGCGTGGCTCCCATGATCCATCATCCCCATATCGGCCATGGTTAGGGTAGGAATCTCACGCAAAGGTGGCGGGGTCGCAATATGGCCCTTGTGGCTGGTCAGGCTAGCAACGCCCATGCCGCCGCGATCCTTGGCCTCGGCGACCAAAGCGTGGCTGCCATCGGGCGGCGCGACGATCACGTCATAGGTTTCAGCAACACCGATCTGGAACTCATCGACTTCAACCTCGTCAACATCTTGTCCGTCGGCCTGAATGACGGTCATCGCAACGCCGGGTATGCGAATATTGAAAAACGTCATGGCGGACCCATTGATGACCCGCAAACGCACCCGTTCGCCGGGCCGGAATTCGAGCTGCAGATCGTCGGCCGGGCCATGACCATTGATGAGGTAGGTGTAGGTCATACCGGTGACATCGGCGATGTCGCGCGGGTTCATCCGCATACCGCCCCACATCCGCCGCGCCGCGCCGGACATATCGCCCTCACTGGCGGACTGCATCTGGTTCTGAAAGTAATGCTCCCCCACTTTGAGCTTGCGCATGATTTCATGCGGGTGGATCGGGGTAAATTCGCTCAACAAAACCACGTAATCGCGGTCATAGCGCGGGTCAGGCTCGGCGCTTTCAATGATCAGCGGACCGTAATGCCCTGCTTGTTCCTGCAGGCCGGAATGTGAATGCCACCAATAGGTGCCCGATTGACGGACGGGGAACGTATAGGTGAAGGTTTCGCCCGGCTTAATTCCCGGGAAACTGACCCCGGGCACGCCATCAA
>JABSSB010000285.1 GCA_013214715.1 Paracoccaceae bacterium
GGGGTGCCGCTCAGTCTGTGCACCCTGAGCATGGCGCTGCATAATCTGACGGTGGATCTGCAACGCGGGGTAGGGCAGGTTGTGATCTGCTGCCCGATCCGGACGAGATAGAGAACCTTTGGAACAGCCCGGCTGTGTCTGAGATGCAGGCGCAGTTGATGGGCTACATCGCGCAATGGCCCGAGGATGCGCGTCCCAATCAGGTGCAGGCGGGGATGGCGTAAAACCGGCTGCAGGCAGCGCCCGCCCATGGGGCGGGAGGCAGGCGCTATGCAGCTTTTAAAATGCCACACCGCAGATCAGGATGACGTTGGCATAGGGCGTCGCCTCACCCGTGCGGATCACTGCACGGGCCTTTTGGCTGCGGGTTTTGAAAGCGTCATGCGGCACTTGCGTGACCGACACGCCCTGCCCGCCCGTAGAAGCCCATGCCGCCATCGCCGCGCGCAGAGTGGCATCCAGTTCTGCTGATGCCTCCTCTGCCCAAACTGCGCCTTCGATCACAATCTCACCGCGCAGCACCTCAAGCACCTCTATGAAGGGCACCATGCCGGGACGCAAAGCAAGATCGATGACCGGTATTTCCTCTGGGATCGGCAAGCCGGCATCGCATATTACGATCTCATCCAGATGACCCAGCCGCCCGATCAGCGCATTTATGTCCCGCTGCAGCACACCCGCCTGTTTCATAAGCGCCTCCCCCAAAAAAATGCAAAAAAGTTTCCGTTGCGTAATCTGCATCACAGAATGCTGCAATGCGACATGGCAGATTAGTCCTGCGCACGGGATGTTCTTGTGTGAAACAAGTTATGTAGTGGAGAACCCCCATGAAAACCTTTATCGCCCTGACCATTGTGACCCTGGCCATTTCTGCCTGCAGCGCGCCGCCGCAGGTGAACCGATTTGGCGATAAAGGCCCGCTGGATTACCCGTCCTGCGCCACGACCTTTGGCTGCGGCGCAGTTTTCTGATCACCGACGCCATACCAGAACCGAGCAGGGGGCGTGCCGCGCGATGCGTGCTGAATTCGGCCCCTGCACCCGATCCGCCAGATCCGGCTTATGCGCCCCGACAATCACCAGATCGGCATGAACGCGCGGGATCGTCTTCAGCACTTTTTCATAGACAACGCCGGTTTCGGTAATGTGCTGCACCTGCCGGCCCGGCAAGGCATCAGCGACCAGCGTGTGCAAGGCTTTGTTAGCCGCCACAATTGCCTCTTTCATCGTACCCATTGGGAAGAAGGACGCCACGAAAGAGGTGCCGTAATCCGGCACAACGGTCATCACGCTTAGGGCTGCGTCATGCACATCGGCCTGCCTTGCGGCCTCCAGCAACAGATCACGGGCGTCGTCCTCATGGCCCAGATCAATGGCGACAAGGATATGTGTGGTCATGCCAAGACCTCCTCTGGTTCTTTGCGGCGGCGCTGGAACAGCACAACCAGACCCACCAACAGCAGGGCAGGGATGTAGAACAGCTCCTTCGGCGGGCGCTGGGCCGCGACTTCAAGCTCCACCACTTCCCAATCGAAATCTATACCAAGCTGCTCCGCTGGCCCACCGAAGGCCAGGAAATCGGTGTAAATCTTCCCGTCATCTTCGGTCCTGAATTCGACACCTGCGCCCTCCATGAGCCGGGTGGCGCCATCGGGCCCGCTATCGCCCAGCGGCAGAAGATACCGCGCATCCACCATGTCGCCATTCAGGTTCTCGCCCACAAGCCGCACGCGTAAGGTCGACCCCGACGCGCCGCTTTCAGCCATTGAGAAGATCTCGCTCCCTGGCCGGCTTTCAAACTCGGGCATGAACTGGTTCAGCATATATCCGGGTTGGAACAGGATGAACGCTGCCGCCAGAAGCATGGCGCTTTCATACAGTCGCGATTTGACCATGAAATAATTCATCGTCCCCGCCGCGAAAAGCAGCATCGCCACCAACGCCACGATAAAGACAAACACCGCCTGCACCGGACCCACATCAATCAGCAGCAGATCGGTGTTGAAGATGAACAGGAACGGCAGCAGCGCCGTGCGGATCGAATAGAAGAAGGCCTGAAAGCCGGTTTTTAGCGGATCGCCCTTGGAAATCGCCGCCGCCGCGAAACTCGCCAGCCCCACCGGGGGCGTCACATCGGCCATGATCCCAAAGTAAAAGACGAACATATGCACCGCCACCAGCGGCACGATCAGCCCGGCCTGCGCGCCCAGTTCCACCACAACCCCCGCCATCAGCGAAGACACCACGATGTAATTCGCCGTCGTCGGCAGCCCCATGCCCAGAATGATCGAAATCACGGCGACAAAGAACAGCATCAACAGAAGCCGCCCACCAGACAGGAATTCGACAAATTCTGCCATGACCTGGCCAATCCCGGTCAGCGTCACTGCGCCCACGATGATGCCCGCAACGCCCATCGCTGCGGCCAGACCGATCATGTTGCGCGCGCCGGCGATCATGCCTTCGGCAATGTCGCTCAGCCCTTCGCGGATGTGCCGGGCTGTTTCGCCCTGACCGCGGAAATACGCTTTGAGCGGATTTTGCGTCAGCAGGATGAACAGCATGGCAACCGTTGACCAAAAGGCCGACAGGCCTGGCGATTTGCGTTCGATCATCAGAAGATACATCAGCAGCAGGATCGGCATGATGTAATGCAGGCCGGTTTTCAGGATCTCGCGCGCCGGGGGCAGATGCGTCATCGCATCAATATCCATGGACAGATCAGGCCCCTTTGCGGCATAGCGGACCGCCGCGACATAAGCGATCAGCATGCCCACAAGGATCGCCCAGATCGATACATCGCCCAGAACCGCATTCAGCCCTTGCACGATCAGCCCACACAGGAACAACGTCCCGCCTGCGATCACAATCGAGATAGCGATGATGAAGATCGCGCCAAGGATGAACTTGACCGGGTGCATCCGGCTGGTGCCGGTCATACCGGATTTCAGCGCCTCAAGATGCACAATATAGATCAGCGCGACATAGGAAATCGCGGCTGGCACAATCGCGGTCTTGACCACCTCGATATAGGAAATGCCGACATATTCGGTCATCAGAAAGGCCACAGCGCCCATCACGGGCGGGGTCAGCACGCCGTTGATCGAGGACGACACCTCAACCGCGCCGGCTTTGGTTGGTGAGAAGCCCACCTTTTTCATCAGCGGAATGGTGAAGGTGCCGGTCGTGACCACATTGGCGATGGAAGAGCCGGAAATCAGCCCTGTTGCCGCGGACGCAATTACCGCAGCTTTGGCCGGGCCGCCGCGCAGATGCCCCAGCGCCGAAAAGGCCAGT
>JABSSB010000286.1 GCA_013214715.1 Paracoccaceae bacterium
CTAGTGCGCGGCAATGTCGTGACCGATACCGGCGGCCCGATCTCGGTGCCGGTGGGCGACGCGACGCTGGGTCGTATCCTGAACGTCGTGGGTGAGCCCGTGGACGAAAAAGGCCCGGTCAACGCGACCGAGACCCGCGCCATCCACCAGCCCGCGCCCGATTTCGACGAACAGTCGACCGAATCGGAAATCCTCGTGACCGGCATCAAGGTTGTGGACCTGCTGGCCCCGTACGCCAAAGGCGGCAAGATCGGCCTCTTCGGTGGCGCTGGTGTGGGCAAGACGGTTCTGATCATGGAACTGATCAACAACATCGCCAAAGTGCACTCGGGCTATTCCGTGTTCGCGGGCGTTGGTGAGCGGACCCGTGAAGGCAACGACCTTTACTGGGAAATGATCGAATCCAACGTGATCAAGCCCGACAATCTGGAAGAAAGCCAGGTGGCTCTGGTCTATGGCCAGATGAACGAACCTCCGGGAGCGCGTGCGCGTGTGGCCCTGACCGGCCTGACCCTGGCCGAGCAGTTCCGCGACGCCTCGGGCACCGACGTTCTGTTCTTCGTCGACAACATCTTCCGCTTCACGCAGGCAGGCTCCGAGGTGTCGGCGCTTCTGGGCCGTATTCCTTCGGCTGTGGGCTACCAGCCGACGCTGGCCACCGACATGGGCGCGATGCAGGAACGCATCACCTCGACCAAGAATGGCTCGATCACCTCGATCCAGGCCGTGTATGTGCCTGCGGACGACCTTACCGACCCGGCCCCGGCCACGACCTTTGCCCACCTTGACGCAACGACCGTTTTGAACCGTGCGATCTCGGAAAAGGGTATCTACCCGGCTGTGGACCCGCTCGACAGCTCCTCGCGCCTGCTCGATCCGGGCATCGTGGGTGAAGAGCATTACAAAGTCGCCACCGACGTTCAGCAGATCCTCCAGCGCTACAAGTCGCTGCAGGACATCATCGCCATTCTCGGCATGGACGAATTGTCGGAAGAGGACAAGCTCACCGTGGCCCGCGCCCGCAAGATCGAGCGTTTCCTCAGCCAGCCCTTCGACGTTGCGCAGGTTTTCACCGGCTCGCCCGGCGTGCAGGTGCCGCTCGAAGAAACCATCTCGTCCTTCAAGGCTGTTGTGGCCGGCGAATACGACCACCTGCCCGAAGCGGCCTTCCTCATGGTTGGCGGCATCGAAGAGGTGATCGCCAAGGCCGAGCGTATGGCTGCTGAAGCCGCCTAAGGAGGGTCCTGATGGCAGACGTGATGCAATTCGACCTCGTCAGCCCGGAGCGGAGCCTTGCTTCGCTTCAGGCCAGTGCGGTCCAGATCCCCGCGACCGAAGGGGACATGACGGTAATGCCGAATCATGCCCCCACGATCACCACGCTGCGCCCTGGCATCGTGAAGGTTGAAAGCCCGGACGGCGCGGCCGAATATCTTGTCACCGGCGGCTTTGCCGAAATCAGCCAGGCCGGCGTGTCGGTTCTCGCCGAAAAGGCCCTGCCGGTGGCCGAGGCAAAAAAAGCCGATCTGGATGAGCTGGTCGCCAAGGCGCGTGGCCAATACGAGGCGGCTGTCGCAAATGACAATCTGGTGGATGAGTTCGCCAAGCTGCTTGCGGACATGGAAGCGCTGGGCACCCATATGTCTATCGGCGGCTAAGTCGCGACCAGAGAGATTGAAAACCCCGCCATTGTGCGGGGTTTTTTGTTTGTGCAGGTCTGCATGCCGGGTGTCCACCAGCCGTCATGAGATCGGCTGCTGATCCCCGGGTTGTCTCGCCCAAGCGGGCGAAGAGGTCTCAAGGTTCTCATAGGGTTTCAGTTCTCGATCTTAAGACATTTGTTGAAACGGCGCCGCATCGAGAAGCGACGCTTTCAACGGGCTCACATCGCGGCTGATGGCACTGTCGGCACTGCGCAAAATGTCAGCGACGCAAGACACTTTGTCGGGCCAATCCTGCCCGTTACCCGCGGCAGAGAAATAGTCATGAAACTTGAACAGGCCTCCGGCCGGCAATCCCGGTTCCCCGATCTTGACCCAACGTGTCGGGATGCCCAGCCCGTCGGCGCAGATGATTCCGTGCATCGCGCTGGCAACAACGGTTTCGCAGGTTGAAAGCTCTTTGATGAAGGCCTCCACGCCCTGCTGGATGTCGATCACATGAACCTTCGAGCTGTCGGAGGCCTCCGCCACTACTGGGTCCTTCTTGTGGATGTAATGCGGCACAAAGCCGATCCGTCCCGGCACCCTGGGCAAGGTCTCTACCATGTCCCCGATCAAAACGCCGGGGTCCCCGAGAGCGGCGACTTCGGATTGCCAGCCCCTTGGAAGTTTTGCGAGCGTCAGTTCGCCCCGCACAGCACGCAACTCCCGCGGTCTGTTCAAAAGCTCCGTGTTTTCGCTGACAAAACCGGTCCCCCAGACCACCTGCACATCGTCGTGCCACGTGCCCCAACCCAGAATGGATCCGACCATGACATGCTCAGGTTGCTTGCTCGGCGCGAGCCGCTGGCGGAGCGCCAATACCGATTCCGGTTGACGAAAGTCGTGCTTCCACAGGCTCCAACCGCGATAGGCATGCATCAGGTTATGCGGCGCAGCCCCGGTCCATGTCTCGATGAGCCAAGGGGTGAGAAGGTCGCCGAAATTCAGCTCCTTGGCGTACCAGCATGCAAGCGTCATGGCGCGAACCTTACCGACCTGACTTCGATTGGCACCATTGCCTGCGCGGTCGGATCGCAGATGGTATTGAATAAGTGTAAGCCGAATTCAAGTCTGTCCAGACGTGACCTCGGACAAGTGTGCTGCCTGGCTGTGGTCAGGCGCTTAGTTGCGCGGCCAATTGAAAACCAAGGATGTTTCCCAACCCGAACTAGTCGCAACTTGGGATGCCTAAGTTCGGCTCCGTGTTCTTCCAGACAATGCGCCCAGCGATCAGCGCCTGCGCATCCAGGGTCGATTTCCGTCCGAGCCGACGGCCACAGCTTTGCAGCCATCGCTCTGCCGCGTTGCGGCCGAGGTCGCGCAGACGGGTGAGAAACCCCCATTCAGTGAACAGTTTTGAGGAAGTGTCGAACTGTCCGAGATCCGTGCCACCATGAATCATGTGCAACAGCACCCGGCGATGGCGGCTCGGGTCCAACTCGCCCTGTGCGATCAGGTCATTGATCTGATGGATAAGGAGCACCTCTTTGATCAATGAGGCATTAAAGCTGATCTCGCCCACGCGGTTGATGATGCTGCGCGCGTCTTTGGGAAGCTCGGGTATATCCAGCGGGTTGAT
>JABSSB010000287.1 GCA_013214715.1 Paracoccaceae bacterium
GGGATCGTACGCCATATCGCCTATCTACTTGAGGCGATATCGCTTCGGCGCATGGCCAAAGTCGATGGGATCAACCACATCCACACGCATTTCTCGACCAATGCCACCGCCGTGGCGCTGCTTTGTGAGCGGCTTGGCGGGCCAGGCTACAGCTTTACCGCGCATGGGCCCACGGAATTTGTCGATTGGGGAGCCTCGTCACTGGCGATGAAGGTCGACGGAGCGCGCTTTGTCGTGGCTATTTCGCATTTCTGCACCGTGCAGTTGACGCTGGCAGCAGGGATGTCGGCCTGGGACAAGATCCATATCGTCGGCTGCGGGCTGGATCTGGAGGAGTTCGACATCAGCGATGCGCCCTTTGCCGCGGATGCGCCATTTGTTGTGGTCGGCCGGCTTTGCCCGGAAAAAGCGCAGGTGCTGATCGTGGAGGCCGTGGCAAAACTTGCCGCCACCCATCCCGAGGTCCGGGTCGAGCTGATCGGCGATGGCGCCAGCCGCGCCGAGGTCGAAGCCGCTATTACGCGCCATGGAGTGGCTGATCAGATCACGCTTCTGGGCTGGCGCGACAACAAAGAGGTCCGCGCGCGCCTTGGCGCGGCGCGGGCACTTTTGCTGCCCAGCTTTGCCGAAGGTCTGCCAGTGGTGATCATGGAAGCCTTTGCCACTGGGCGGCCTGCGATCTCCACCTATATTGCCGGGATCCCGGAGCTTGTGGATGCGCAAAGTGGCTGGATCATCCCGGCGGGATCTTCGGACGCCATTGCCGAGGCGATGCGCGCTGCAATCGACACACCGCCCGAGCGGTTGGCGGCCATGGGACGCGAAGGCCGCGCCCGGGTCGAGGCACGCCATGATGTGAAAAAGAATGCCGCCAGGCTGGCTGATCTTTTTCGACATGCTATTGCAGCATCGGGAGCGGCGTCCCGTGAGACATAACCAGACAAACAACCCCCTCACGCTCATCAATACAGCGACCCTGCCGGACCTGATGAAAGGCGTCACGGCCCGCTTTGCGGACAATGAGGGGTTTTCCATCGCCACGCTCAATCTCGATCATGCCGTCAAGCTCAAGCAGGATCCTAGTTTCCGGGCCGCATATGTCCGGCAGACATTTGTGGTTTCGGATGGCAATCCCATCACCTGGCTGCGCCGCCTCATGGGTGAGCCGGTCGAACTGATCCCCGGCTCCGAACTGATCCATCCACTTGCCGGGCTGGCCGCAGAGATGGATGTGCCCGTTGCCCTGCTGGGTGCCACCGACAACACGCTGTCGATCGCAGCCGACCGCCTGACGGCCCGGTTTCCCGGGCTCCGCGTGGTGGCGCAGATCGCGCCGCCCATGGGGTTCGAGCCGGAAAGCGATGCGGCGGAAGCCATTCTGAAAGCCATTGCCGACAGCGGTGCAGGCCTATGTTTTCTGGCCCTCGGTGCCCCGAAACAGGAACGGCTGGCAGCCTTTGCCCGCGACATAGTCCCAGGCTGCGGATTTGTCTCCATCGGTGCCGGGCTTGATTTCATCGCTGGCACCCAGACCCGTGCGCCAGTCTGGGTGCAGAAGATCGCGATGGAATGGTTCTGGCGCATGGCCAGCAACCCCAGGCGGCTGGTCCTGCGCTATGCGCGCTGCTTTGCCATTCTGCCCGGGCTGACCCGGTCGGCACTGAGAGCATCCGAAAAAGACACCACAAAGACGACATCAGAACGCGGTGGAACCTAACTGAGGGGAATTTCGAAACGTCGCCTACCCGCGCTTCTTCACCCAACCCAGAAACGCGGCATCGGGGCTGCGCAGGCGTGTGCGACCGGTCCTAGCCCAGACCCCGCGCCATTCGGCTTCCAGCGCATAGACATCCGCGCCCGGCATCAAGCGGCGGGCCTCCTCCAGTGCCTCGGGGCGCAGCACCGGGAGCGTGCCTGGTTCGATCACCACATGGCGAGAGCGGAACCGGATCAGGTCCCCGGGCTCTTCGAGCATTTCGTAATCGGGCAGATGATCGGCGGCGATCATATCGCGCAGCATCTTGCGAAAAACCCGCCGCGGGCTGGCAGAGCCGGATTTCTTCAACAGCGTCTCCACCGAAACCCGCCAACTGTCCTGCCGGCCGCAATGCTTGCGCGCCAGTTCATAAATCCGCCGCTCCAGCGGTTTGCGCAGCCGGAAGTAATCCCGGCTGAGCGTCAGCACCGATTTTGACAACACGGCCCGATAGAGCCAGTCCGACAGGGTTACCGCCACGCTCACCATGCGCCCGCCGCGTGTCTTGCGGATAATCTCCCAGCTTTCAATCAGGCCGAACCCGGTCGTGGTCTCGATCTCACCGGTCACGATATTGGTGGTGATGCGGGTGCCGGCCAGCCGCTCGAACGCCTCGCGCAGGCGGCGATAGGCATCGCCAGAGGTTTCGCGATTGGTCGCCACCAGCAGATCATGCGCCTTGAGATGCACCGTCCGGCTGACCGGACGCCCGGCATTGAGCGCGGCCATCAGCTGGCTGATACAAAAGATCAGGATGTCCTTGTCATGGATCGTGGCCAGACCGCGCACGCTGGGGGTGACGGTGATCTCGGCCCCGTTATGGGCATAGCTCAGGATCCGCCGATCAGGCCGCGTGGCCAGCGAAAACAGCGGATGCTCCATCGACGCCATGTCATCTTTTGGGATGGCGTCGAAAAAATCACACAGGAAGAAATCCCCCTGCGGATGGCGATCAGGGAGCAACCCCCCTGCCCTGTCCGGCACTCCTGCCCGTGTCATATCTGTGGTCCAACGCTGCTCGATGGTCGGGTTTTATGGCCGGTTTTCCGACTCATGATTTCGTGGTTTCAGTGACACTCAGCCTAAAGATATCCACAAGCTCCGACAACGGGGGTTCGGAATCGCTGCAACGGGGGTTCGGAGTCAGTTTATCGGGGGTTCAGAGTCGGTCATGATACAAAAAAGGGCATAAGTTATTGAAAAACATCAAATTTTCTACACACAAAAAGACCCTTAACTATAAATAACAAGATTCTAACTTAAAAAAAAATTTCGAAATCTGCTAAGCTGGGGAAAAGACGGCAAAACATCGCGCTGTTTTTGCATAGAAAATAAGTATTGTGCGCATTTATCTTCCATGTGCTGCGTTTTATGGTACCCTATCAAAAACACAGCACACCGAGCAGTTTACATGGCAAAAGACAGTCCCAGAGCCCAGGTCGGCCTGCCGCCCTATTTCAACATAAATGTGGATACCGCGCTTGGAGATCTTGATCCGCCGACCGAT
>JABSSB010000288.1 GCA_013214715.1 Paracoccaceae bacterium
ATGGTGGCGCGGTGGTTTTGCACCAAGGGCGCATTGGCTTTGACGCCCAGATCGCTGTCATTGATGTGACCGGTATACATACGGACCTTGCCACCTTGATTGAGCTGGAACCATGTGACATCGCCATTCTTGTCCACTGCCGAGAAATGCAGCCCGTGTTGGTCTGCGTCGCCCGTGTTGGCGGACCATGCGATCTGGAACTCTCGGTTTTCATAGCCTTTGGCCACCTCGGGCGCGGTGCCATAATCTGCGGCCAGATAGGCCGGCACATCCGCCATGTTGATCACCGGAGCGCCCGTGTCCTGATAATCGGCTAGGAGGTCGACCGAGGGATTCATATAGAGTGTGTCGACCACCATGCCCTTGTCGTTATGGGCCTGTCCCTGCACGCCGTGGAAGACGCCATTTTCGACCCGGGCCACTACGAAATTCTTGGCTGGTGCATCGGCCTGAACAGCGTAGCCGTCGGCGTCGCAGGATGTCACGTCATCTCCGGCGGCGAAGGTGACCAAATCCATGCCGGTCTGTTTTCCCGAATCGACGGAGCGGACATAGGCCACGCCGTGATCAGAGGGTTTGGCCAGGCGAGAGCAGGCCTGCGCGGCCGGGCTGGGGGTAACTTCGGTCCATGATATCCTGAGCGGACGGGCGCGCGCGCCGAATGTGGTGATGCTGGTGCGGTTCGCGCGGGTGCTGCATGTCGATGTCAGAGATCTGGTGACCGGGTTTGCTGTCGATCCGGAAGCCAACGCGAACTATTGGGCGCTCAGCCCTCAAAACCGTCGCATGGCCCGCGCCATTCTGCGCGCGATGCTGAAAGATCAGCAGCGCGACGCGGGCTGAGTGCTGGGCGCTTAAAGCTGTTGCAGCAAGCCGCGCAGATGCTCTGGCAGGTCGCGGGAGGTCACATAAGCTTTGCGCACGAGCCGGTCGAAATGACTGGTGAAGGTGGCCACACGCTCCTGATCGCGAAAGGCCATGTAATGCGTGCCGATATAGAACACACAGAGCAGCGGGCCGAAAATGGTCAGGGGCGCTGAATAGAGTTCGCGCGCATCGTAAAGCGAGAGGCGCAGACGCGGATATAGCTGTTCGGTCAGAGCGATCATGCGGCGCAGTTGCGCGCGGCGCAGATCGCGGGGCAGATCTTTGTAATAGCCGGTGCCATGGGCAAAACTGTCGAGCTCATAAATCGGCAGGATGATCTCGTAATCCGATTGCGAGGCGCGCATCCACTCCAGCCGGTCCTGTGACGCGCCCACAGCCTGATCTGTGGTGCGGCCCAGATGCGGGGCATATTCCCATTCCAGCAGGGACCGCGTTTTGAGCATGTCGGGCAAGCCTGCGGGTACGTGGCGGATCTTGTAGCCCGCGGCCTCCTGATGCCAGTCAAAGATCTGTTCATCCACCAAGGCCCGCGGCGCGCGCGCCAATTGCAGCGCGTTCGACAGCAGATCGGCCGCGCGTTCGGGCCGGTCTGACAGCCCCAGCAGCCAATCCGCTGAGACACCCAACGCCGTGGCGCAGGCGCCCACCACATGCGCATTGGGCAGACGCGCGCCCTCATCGGCTAGAAGCTGCGAAATGGTAGAGCGATCCACCCCCACCTCACGGGCCAGACGAGATTGGTTCGAGCCGCTTTCGCTCAGGGCTTGTGCCAGCCTATTTCGAAACAGGCCAGCGCGGCGTCGTTTGTCGAGTTTATCCCTCATGTGGTGATAAAAATCATATTTGCGGAGAAATGTTAACTACTCACCAAATGGATTGGTCGCGCAGGCCGGTTTACACCAGTGCTGTTCACGAAAACGCGAGCTTCCATGACCACTCATTTCCGCCGCGACGCCGCCCCCGTTCTGGCCGTCGAACCCCTGACCTTTGCTTTGATTACTGGCACTTATGCGTTTTGGGCGCTGCTGCTGTTTGGCTTGGGCGATGCCGCGCCCTGGGCTACCGCGCTTCTTTTGGCGCCGGTGATCACCTTGCACGGCTCGTTGACACATGAGGCGGTGCATGGGCATCCGTTTCGTCAGGATTGGGCGAACGAGGCGCTGATGTTTGCGCCTTTGGGCCTATCTGTGCCGTATCGTCGGTTTCGCGACCTGCATCTGGCGCATCATCAGGATCAGCGCCTGACGGACCCTTATGACGACCCCGAAAGCAATTATCTGGACCCGGCGGTTTGGAGCAGTTTGCCGCTTGCGCTGCAAATCCTGTTTCGCCTAAACAATACGCTGCTGGGGCGCGTGGTGATCGGCCCGCTACTTGGTCAGGTGATCTTTGTCCGGGACGAGGCACGGCTGATCCGGGCGGGTGAGCGGGATGTGGCGCGGGCATGGCTGCTGCATGGTGTCGGCGTAGGGCTGGTGCTGGCGGTGGTGATCTGGTCTGGCCTGCCGGTCTGGGCCTATCTGCTGGCGGTCTATCTGGGCACCGCGATCCTGCGCATCCGCACCTATCTCGAGCATCGCGCGCATGAGGTCTGCCGCGCCCGCACGGTGATCATCGAAGACCGTGGCATGCTGGCTTTTCTGTTTCTCAACAACAATCTGCATGTCGTGCATCACGCTCATCCCAATCTGCCCTGGCACGCGCTGCCGGGCATGTATCAACGTGGCAAGGCGCGGTTTCAGCGCATGAACGAAGGCTATGTCTATCGCTCCTATGGCGAGGTGTTCCGCCGTTATCTGCTGCGCCGCAAAGACCCGGTGGCGCATCCGCTCTGGTCGCGGGAGGGCTGATCGGGCAGTAAAGGCCCATGAGCCTTTGGATTCCCGTCACCATTGCGGCCGCTGTCTTTCAGACGCTGCGTTTCATGCTGCAGAAATACCTGTCGGCCTCGCGCCTGTCAGCGGCAGGGGCGACATGGGCGCGGTTTGTCTATTCCGCGCCGGTGATCCTGCCGGGGGTGTGGCTGTATCTGTCGATGACAGGGCAGGCCTTGCCCGCATTGTCGGGCTGGTTCTGGATCTCGGCTGCGATCGGCGGCAGCGCACAGGTTCTGGCCACGCTTTGCGTCGTGCTGCTGTTCAAGCAGCGCAATTTCGCGGTGGGCATCACGTTCAAAAAGACCGAAGTGATCCAGACCGCCTTGCTGGGCTTTTTGGTGCTGGGCGATGCCGTGAGCGTGCTGGCGGCGCTGCGATCCTCGGACCCGCGAGTTCACTTCCTCGGGATCTGGGAGGCAGGGGTCACGCTGTTCCACGTTTGCCTCGCCGGCGAGTGGGGTGGCTTCGACTTCGCGCGCCTC
>JABSSB010000289.1 GCA_013214715.1 Paracoccaceae bacterium
ACATTTTGTTCTAAAAATCTTGTTAGATCTTTTATGAACTCATCTGATTTATAGTAACCTGTATTACCATTTACATAGTCATTTACCATAAATACTATTTCTTGTAATGCTTTTTTGTCGCTCATGATGTTAATTCTTTTATTATTTTTACTAGTAGTTTGTCAGCGTCTTTGACATAGTTATCGTCAGTTTCGGTATAACCTAGTTCTTCAAACATATAGTAGTCTAGCTCGTTATAAAGTACTGTGACTATTCGATCACAGATCTTATCTATTACTTCTTGTTCAGTCATATCAGTTCAAGTTTTTTAATTAATTCTTTTGATTTTTGTTGTAACATAAGATCACCATAATTGTCTAATATCATCTTATGTAGTACTTTACTTACACCTGAAAGATAGTTAACCGAAAATGAAGCAGGTTCATAACCTTGCATTGGTGGTCTTGTAAAATCATAGTAGTCAGATCCACCATACTTACTTGATAGTTTTTTTAGATCATTAGTAAACCTCTCTACTATTTCTCTACACTCTTCATTTATTTTTTGCATGAGTGCTTTTTCTATTGCGTTAGTAGTATTCATTTCTTTTTAGTTTTTAACTCGTTAATCTCACTTTTCAACTGGTGGATTTCAGTTTGGCACTTTCTCATCTGTACTTTATTACCTGTGCCTTGATAAAACTCATTCCATGAGTACAAATTTTGTAGCTGTTTAATTTTCTTTGCTATCATTATATTGTTTTACTTTGTTTAGTAACTCGTGTACTTCGTCGTTTGGAAAGGTAGAGTACACCTCATCTACCTTATTACTTACATAGTCGTAAGTGAATTTTTTTGCTTTAACACCAAAATGAGAGACAATTAACTTGCGTGGTGACCAGCCATATGGAGATTTGTACTTGTTGTAGATTTCAAGTTTCATATCGCCGTCGTTGTAGATAATAGCAGTTAAGTTGTCTGTTTGTATGTGTGTTTTAATGTTGTTCATATTGTTATTATCTTTACTATATTGTATTTAATTTGTAATTAGTTTTGCTAGTTTTTGTATAGTATTGTATTGTAATTGAGATATTTCGTAGTTGTTTAGACAACGTAATAAATACCTGTCAGCTAAATCTGTGTCTACTTCTGCATAGTCAAGATAAGTTTTGCCAACTTGTTCATATAGTTTTTGATTACCTATATTAGTTAAGCGACAACCTTTATTTATTTTAGTTTTTTTAGTTACAGATTTACCTGATAGAGCACGTAAAGTTGAGTAACCTGCGCGCTTGAGTAATTTACTAGCTTTGTCTGCATCACTACGTGACATAACTTGTATTGAGTTACCTGTTTTATGATTGATAGTATCTATACAACCATAACGCTCGACTGTAGAACACTCGACACATGTAGTGTAACCGAGAGCAACGCGAGCTGGTGGAATTATTTTATTACATTTACATTTCATATAGATATTATCTTATAGTAATTGTATTAAATTTGTATTAAAAATTAGTTACTACACCATTAGAATCTACTTCGTAGCCATCACACTCAAAGTCTACTGTCATAATATTATTAGCATCAGTAAATTGTATGATTTGATCTTCTACTTCGTTAAATTTTTCTATATAAAATTCACCTAAATCTGTGATTATTCTATCGTTATTTATATCTTCTTGCATCCAAGTTCTCATATCTTGGATAGTACCTAAAGCTTCTGATAATTGATATTGCTTATAAATACAGTGAGTATTAAAAGACATTAAAGCTAGTGTACCTATTGTTATAATTGTTTTCTTCATTTTATAAATTTAGTTATTAATTCTAGTATACCTATTACGATTAGTATGGCTATTGCCACTGCGGGAAATGCTATAAATATCATAGTACTTGACTTAGTATTACGTAAAGATTATCTTGATCTTCTTTACTTAGTTTGACATATTCACCGTGAGAGTCGCCGGGATAACCTGCGAGGTGATTGATAATTTGAGCTGAGATTTCAGCTTGGTGTACTGTCTTGGCCATTTCGTCAAATGCTTTTGACCAAGACCAGTTTGAAGGATTATTTGGATTATACATAAGCGTTATTTTTAAAAGTTAATAAATTAGTTTGGTGGCGTCAGGTGTTCGTATTATTTATACATGCTAAAGTATGACGATCAACTACATGTTTTATATATATTATCTTATACTTGTCGTATTTAATTTGTAAATAGCGGACAGTCATAAGTTGTTTTTGGAGTAGCATACTTATCACATAAGTGAGATGAAGTAGTGCATGAAGTAGTTATACAAGCGATCATAAGAATTAAGAAAGCTGAAGCAACAGTAAAACAGATTATTTTTTCGATGTTAAACCATATTTGATTTTTAGTGTATTTATTCATTTTAGTAAATTTAAAAGGTGTATATTTGTTTATTAGTTAATTTTATAGTTATAGTCTTACACATGTTTTAACATTATCTTACATAGATATTAAATATATATATATTTAAGTGTAGTATGACATTAGGTAGTTAGATTATGTATAGTAACTACCTATTGTCACAGTTTACTACTTAACAGTAGCTAATTCTCTGCAGAATTTAGGTACAATGTTAGAGTTAGTATAGCTACCATACTCTTGAAAGCAAGGCATTGACTCGAACTTTTCTTGAAATAGTGAGTATATTTCGTCGTGATCGTAAGTAAATGTTTGATCTTTTTTGTTAGTGAAAGTAATGATAGCGTTTTCGCCGATTAATGATTTTCTGATTACAAATCTTTTAGTAGTTAAGTTATTAGTTTTCATAATTATTATATTTTATTAGTTTATTAGTTATATTTATATTATCTTTTAGTAATTGTATTTTATTTGTATTAAATATGTAAATTCTCTTCTTTGAAATTAATTAGTAGATACGACTCGTCAGATAAGTGACATGAGTGATGAGAGAACTCTACATTGTATTGTATTAATTCTTTGACTACATCGAGTATGTCGTGTATGTATGAGTAGACGATGAGGTAATCTTCTGTATTATAATTCAATCGTTCAAATAATTCTGAATAATCTGGATTGTCTATTAGATATTCGTGGTTATTATTTAGTTGAGGTAATTTAGTAATATTCATTGTTATTAAGTTTAATTGTTATATATATATAATCTTTATATAAACGTATTATAATTGTATAAAATTAGTAATATAGTATGCTAAGGGGCT
>JABSSB010000029.1 GCA_013214715.1 Paracoccaceae bacterium
TCCATAAACAGCAGCAAACCACCATCAGCGCTGATCTAGGAGCCGTGGAATTCCAGTCGCTCCCGCGGATCAAAATCGCCCCGAATATTGCCCTCGGAACCCGCCCCCGTAGGATGATCCAATATTGCAGCCCACAAACCCATATAACGCACTGAAATATATAAGGAAAAGCGTCTCTACGAAGCCAAATCACCCAGTTACTTGGGAAATCCGGGTAGAAAAAGAATGGGGCCACTCTCAATTGGAATTGCTCGTTGTCAGTAACCGAAATGCGGTAATTTCCTCTTTCCTACCCTTTACGGAAAATTTTCCAGCTTTTTGCAGGGTAAATTCATTGTCAAGATGATTTGCCGTCGCTTCGCTGATAACAATCACAGCACTTGACCCGTCATCAAGGAGATCACTAGCGAGTTTTTCAATCCTACTGCAAGTGTTCACCGTATCCCCAATAACGGTGTAATTCATACGGCCCACGGCTCCAATATTGCCAACAATCAAAGGCCCTGTGTGGATCGCAATCTTTATGCGTTGTTTATGGCCTTCAGCAGACAAGGCTTTTTCTATGGCTATAGCGGCCCGACAAGCACGCCGAGCATGATCTGGTTGTGTTTCTGGAGCGCCCCAAAACGCCATTGCGGAGTCCCCAATATATTTATCGAGGGTTCCACCCTCTTTTTCGATGCATTGATTAATTATCTCGAAGTGTTGGTTCAGTTCTTGAGCAATTTCCCCCGGCTGCTTTGCTTCTGAACTGGCTGTGAACCCCACGATATCAGTAAACATTACTGTGAGTTCTAACTCTTGTGATGAGATGGAAGAATTTTCTTTTTGCTGTATCAGGCGTCGTACTAGTTTTCTGGGTACATAGGTTTCGAACCAACGTAACCCCTCCAACATCTGGTTAAAGGCAATTGCCTGGTTGTTAAGCTCACTAATGCGCGATGGTGGTAGGGGATCAATTTCATCAAGATTGAGATTTCCAACCTTTTTTGTTGCGTCGGCAGCTTTGCTTATGGGGGCCGCCACCCAGCGAGAGAGGAAAATCGCTCCGATTACAGCCAGCACCAGAAGAATAGCGCCACCGATTATCGAGTTGAGGAGTCTATAAATCTGAGCGTTCCAATCGGTACTTGGCGAGTAAGCTCCCAAGGTCCAGGGCACATAGCCAAAATCATTTATCTCGCTAGAGAGAACCAAATATTCATCACCATTTACGTCTATCTCTCGAGCATCAAACACCCCGTCAGGATCGGAAAAATCTATCGGTGTAATCAGCATCTTTCCTAGAATAGGCATGTCCAAATCTGACACTTTGAAAAGGGGATTTTCATAGTCCAGCTTTGCTCGTGACAACTCTGGTAATTTTTTATGGGCTAGAAGATGATCATTCCCATAAATGATAAAACCGTTGGTTTGGTATGTATTGCCCAGTTCTTCTATCAATTCTGACAATTCACCAACAGATACACCGGCTGCCATAGTGCCAATATATTTACTTTCATAAAATAACGGCGCGGCGACCGTCATGAGTGTCTTTCCTTCGCTTATGAAAGGTTCGATCCAAACCATTTCCCGATTATTGCGCAGCATCCGGAGGTAGCTCTTTACGATCTCATCGTTTTGATTGTCGTCCGTTTGAACAATCAATTTCTGATCTGCACCTCGCGTGACAATGATTTCGCGGGCATTTGGACGCCACACAGCCACATCGGAAATTTGGGGGATGCTACCCATAATGCCTTTAAGTTGCCAAACGGTTTCATCCTTAAACGCTGGGTCAAATTCGCCGTCTGCAGCTTGCCGAACTAGAAATTCTACAATATCAGAGACGGGCTGAACATGCTGCTTCACATCCTCCTTCAATGTTGCCATGAAAATCTGACCACGGCTCAGGGCAAGCTCAGACGTGTTTTTGAAGTTGGCGTAGGCCGACAATAACAGGACAGAACCAGCCGCCAAAACAACCAGCCCACCGATAGCGGTGACAAGCAAGACTGTCATAGAAATGTCTGAAGATTTCTTCATCAATCCAAATTTCTGATCTCGCTTAGTTGTGTCAACGGTAACGCCCAATGGAAACTGGGCAAGAACGACTGTTCCCCATATCAAAGCACAGCATTGCTATGGGAACAAAAGATAAAATGCTAAATCCAACGTGTGATCATAAAACGTGATCGTCAAAATTCTACCCATCGGGGGGGGAGCCAAGCGCGCGAGGCTTGCCACCTTTCTGATAAGGCAAGGTTGGGGGATGTGCGGGCGTTGTCCGCATAGGCGTCATTGGCGACATCACGACGGAAATTCGGATTGTCCGCAGAGCGGTAGGTGGAGCACGCCACAGCGGAGCCTCGATTTTGCGCCTTTTTGCGTCGTCTCCGCTGCTGGCAGCTCCGTCGGCCTCGCAGCTATTTGAACCGATTGCGGTGAACATCTGCTTTTATCATTGCCACCAATTCCCAGACAAAAAAGGGGCCGCCCGAAGGCGACCCCAATGATCCAAGCAAGGATCGGCGTGATTACATCATGCCGCCCATGCCGCCCATGTCGGGCATGCCGCCGCCGGCCGGCGCGCCTTCTTTGGCGGGCTTGTCAGCCACCATTGCTTCGGTGGTGACCAGCAGGCCTGCGACCGAGGCTGCGTCTTCCAGAGCGGTACGGACAACCTTGGCCGGGTCGATCACGCCGAAGGAGAACATGTCGCCATATTCTTCGGTCTGCGCGTTGAAGCCGAAGGAGGCGTCGGTGCTTTCGCGGACTTTGCCCGCAACCACGGCCCCGTCAACACCGGCGTTTTCGGCGATCTGGCGCAGCGGCGCTTCGATCGCGCGGCGCACGATGGCGATACCGGCGTCCTGATCCGAGTTTGCACCCGACACACCGTCCAGAGCTTTGGCGCCCTGCACCAGAGCGACACCGCCCCCAACCACGATGCCTTCCTGAACGGCGGCACGGGTTGCGTTCAGCGCGTCATCGACACGGTCCTTACGCTCTTTCACTTCAACCTCGGTCATGCCGCCAACGCGGATGACAGCCACACCGCCGGCCAGTTTGGCGACGCGTTCCTGCAGCTTTTCACGGTCGTAGTCCGAGGTGGTTTCCTCGATCTGCTGACGGATCTGGGCCACGCGGGCTTCGATCTCAGCCTTTTCACCGGCGCCGTCGACGATGGTGGTTTCGTCTTTGGTGATGCCGATTTTCTTAGCGGTGCCCAGCATGTCCATGGTCACGGATTCGAGCTTCATGCCCAGATCTTCCGAGATCACCTGACCACCGGTGAGGATCGCGATGTCCTGCAGCATGGCCTTGCGGCGATCGCCGAAGCCCGGCGCCTTGACGGCTGCGATTTTCAGGCCGCCGCGCAGCTTGTTGACCACGAGGGTCGCCAGCGCTTCGCCTTCGACGTCTTCGGCGATGATCAGCAGCGGCTTTTGCGACTGGATCACGGATTCCAGCAGGGGAACCATCGGCTGCAGCGAGGAGAGTTTCTTCTCGTGCAGCAGGATCATGCAGTCTTCGAGCTCTGCGGTCATCTTGTCGGGGTTGGTCACGAAGTAAGGCGACAGGTAGCCGCGGTCGAACTGCATGCCTTCGACGACATCGGTCTCGGTTTCCAGACCTTTGTTTTCTTCGACGGTGATCACGCCTTCATTGCCGACCTTCTGCATCGCGTCTGCGATCTGGCTGCCGATCTCGGCTTCGCCATTGGCGGAAATGGTGCCGACCTGAGCAACCTCGTCGCTGTCTTTGACTTCGCGCGAGGCGGCTTTGATCGCTTCCACAACGGCGGTGGTGGCCAGATCGATGCCGCGCTTGAGGTCCATCGGGTTCATGCCCGCTGCGACCGACTTCATGCCTTCTTTGACGATGGCCTGGGCCAGCACGGTGGCGGTGGTGGTGCCGTCGCCGGCTTCGTCATTGGTGCGGGAAGCGACTTCCTTCACCATCTGGGCGCCCATGTTTTCGAACTTGTCTTCCAGTTCGATTTCCTTGGCAACCGACACACCATCTTTGGTGATGCGCGGGGCGCCGAAGGATTTGTCGAGGACCACGTTGCGGCCTTTCGGGCCCAGGGTCACTTTCACAGCATCGGCGAGGATGTTGACGCCGGTCAGCATGCGCGTGCGGGCGTCGGTATCGAATTTCACGTCCTTAGCGGCCATGGCTTTCTCTCCTAATAAAAATGTCGGATCAGGTCAGGGATGGCGAGATCAGGCGATGATGCCCAGAATGTCGCTTTCCTTCATCATCAGCAGCTCTTCGCCGTCGACGGTGACCTCGGTGCCGGACCATTTGCCGAACAGGATCTTGTCGCCTTCGGACACGGCCATCGGGATCAGCTCTCCGCTGTCCTTGCGGGCGCCGTCGCCACAGGCCACAACCAGGCCTTCGCTCGGCTTTTCTTTGGCGCTATCGGGGATGATCAGCCCGCCGGCGGTTTTCTCATCGCTTTCCACACGGCGCACAAGCACCCGGTCATGAAGCGGTTTCAATGCCATCTTTGCAGCTCCTTAAGCTCAAAGGTTTCTCTGGACCCCTCGCAGTGCGACGAGGTCATTAGCACTCCTCGCTAGCGAGTGCTAACGGCGCAACAGGTAGACAGACGGTCGCAGGGAGTCAAGCGAGGATGGTGGGAATATTTGGGGCCCGGCTAATGCTGGCCTTCCGTTTCGATATGCACCATGGCGCCGCAATGTTTGCAATGCACGGCGTCGGGGTCGTGGCGGTTCAGCCCGCAGGATTGGCAAAGGTATTTGACCTTGGCCGGTTTCATCACTGCGCGTGCCAGTTGGACAAAGAGAGAGACACCCACAATCATCATGATCACGGTCAGCAGCTTGCTCAGTGGATCAGAGGGCACAAGATCTCCAAATCCAGTGGTCGTCAGAGTGGCCACAGTGAAATAGATCGCATCAACATAACCGGAATAGCCGTATTCCTCGCCAATAAAGAACACGAAAATCATCGTGGCCATGGTCAGAACAAAGGTCACCAGATTGACCAGCGCCAGCATCGCATCATCGCGCAGACGAAACCAAGTGCTGACGCGGCGCAGGTCGATCATCAATTCCGGAGAATGCCCGATCCGCAAAAGCCGCAGCACCCGCAGGAAGGACAGATCAACCGGCAAAAGCGTGTGCAGAAAGATCGAGGCCAGCACCAGCGCATCGGCCATCACCCAAAGCCGCGTGGCATGATGCCAGCGCCGCTCGGAAATCCAGAAGCGGGCCACAAAATCGGCCAGGATGATCACCCCAAGGCCCAGTTCGATCCCATGCACCCAAGGCTTTGAGGCCACGGGCGCCGTCAGGATGAAGAAGGCGACCGTAAACAGGTCAAAGGTCAAAAGCGCATAGCGAAACCGCGCGGAGTGTCGCGACCATCCGGTATAGAGCACGCGCAGGCGTGTCTTGAAATCTCGGGGCGTGTCTGGCGTGTCTTCGGCCGTCATATATGCAGTTTTGCAATGGTTTTAAGCGCACGCAACCCCGTTGCCGCAAACAGCTTCCAACCATGGGTGACAAGCCATGCTGCACCGCCTATAAGCCGCGCGAAATGACGTCACGATCACAAGGGATATCCCATGACCATCCAAGTCTTTGGCCATAAATCGCCGGATACTGACTCCACCGGCTCGCCCATCATCTGGGCCTGGTATCTGAACGAAGTGAAAGGCGAAACCGCCGAAGCCGTGTTGCTGGGTGAGCCCAATACCGAAGCGGCCTTCCTCTTAGAGAAATGGGACCTGCCCAAACCCGCCATCATTGACGACGTGGCCGAGAATGCGCCCGTGGTGATCGTGGACACCAACAACCCGGCGGAACTGCCTGCCTCGATCAACAGCGCCGATATTCAGGCGATCATCGACCACCACAAGCTGGTCGGCGGCCTGGAAACCAAAGGCCCGATCGACATCACCGTGCGCCCGGTTGCCTGCACGGCGACGATCATGCATGACCTGATTGGCGATGACATGGCCAAGGCGCCCAACTGGATCAAGGCCACAATGCTGACCTGCATCCTGTCGGACACGCTGGAGTTCCGCTCTCCCACGACGACGGCGCATGACAAGGCTGTGGCCGAGGCGCTGGCGGCTGATCTGGGGCTGGATATCCCCGCCTACGCGGCCGAGATGTTCGCCGCGAAATCCGATGTTTCGGCTTTCTCGGACGCGGAATTGCTGCGCATGGACAGCAAGGAATATGAGGTCGACGGAACCAAGTTCCGGGTGTCGGTTCTGGAAACCACCGCGCCTGATGTGGTGCTGGACCGCAAAGCCTCGCTGATGCAGACGATGATCACGGTCGCCAGCGAAGATGGGGTGGATCAGGTGCTGCTGTTTGTCGTGGATATCCTGAACGAACAATCCACCCTGCTGGTGCCCAATGATCTGGTCAAATCGGTCGCCGAGAAAAGCTTTGACGCCCCGGTGTCGGGCGATGACGTTGTGCTGCCTGGCGTGGTCAGCCGCAAAAAGCAGATCATTCCGAACCTGAAGGTCTGAGACTGCACGCAGGCCGGGCCCTGCGGGATTTTGCAATCCCCGCCTCTGTGGCGGGGATAATCATTTTTTAATCCGTGCTGCGGTAGGGTTGGGAGCAGATCGCGCCTGCCCGCAAAGGGGAGCGCCTTTGGACACAGGAGTTCCCTTTTGGCCCAAACCGGACCATCCGCCCCGCTGAAATTTCTGCTGCAGACCCGTGCCAGGACACTGGCCATTGCGTTTGTGCCTATCGTATTGACCATCGCAGTCAGCCTAATGACATGGCAGAACCTGACGCGTCTGTCTGAAACGACAATGTGGGTCGAACACACCCAAAAGGTTCTAACTCAGGCCGAGCAGATCACCCGCGCGGCAGTTGACATGGAAACCGGTCTGCGCGGCTTTCTTCTGGCCGGGCAGGACAACTTTCTGGAGCCTTATGTCTCGGGTCAGGAACGCGCCTTTGCCGGGTTGGAGGCGCTGCGCGTCACGGTGAGCGACAATCCCCCTCAGGTTACCCGCCTGACCGAGGCGCAGGATATTCTGGCGCGCTGGCAAAGCGATGTGGCCGACCCTGCAATAGCCCTGCGCCGCGAGATTGGCGATGCCGGGGAGATGCGGCGCATCTCGACCCTGGTCGCGGCAGGGCGCGGCAAAACCTATTTCGATGAATTCCGGACCGTGATGGGCAGCTTTGCCGGAATCGAACAGGGGCTGATGGAAAAGCGGTCCCAGAATTACGAGCTGATCACGACCCGGACCAAATCGGCCGTGCTTTGGGCAACGGGCGCGGCAGTGGTGATCGGCGGTCTGTTTGCGCTGTGGATCGGCGGCAATCTGGCCGGCGGGGTGCGCCGGGTCAGCGCCGCGATGGGGGGGCTGGCCGCAGGGGACAAGGATGTCACGATTCACGGGCTGCACCGCGTGGATGAGGTCGGCGACATGGCCCGCGCCCTGGATGTGTTTCGCAATTCGCTGAAACAGGTGCAGTTGGACGAACGGCAGAAAGCCGAAGACAGGGCGCGGCGTCAGACCGCGGTGGTGCAGGATCTGCGCCAGCACCTGTCGGATCTGGCCAATGGAAATCTGACGGTCGCGATCGAAAGCGCCTTTCCCGAAGAATACGAACAGTTGCGGCTGGATTTCAACGCGACCGCGGCCAATCTGCGGTCTGCGATCGAGCAGGTGACGCTGGCCTCTGAACGGATCAAGAACGGGTCTTTGGAGATTCGTACCTCCTCCGATGATCTGGCGATCCGCACAGAGAGCCAGGCTGCTACGCTGGAGGAAAGCGTGGCCGCTTTGGAGAAGCTGAACACGAGCGTGGCCGGCACCGCCAGCAATGCGCGCAGCGTCGAGCAAACCATGCAGCAGGCCCGCGGCGAGGCAGATACCAGTGGTGAGATCATGCAGAATACCGTCACTGCCATGACGGAGATCGAAGCCTCGTTCAAGCAGATTGCAGAGATCATCGGCGTGATCGATGACATTGCCTTCCAGACCAATCTTCTGGCGCTGAACGCGGGCGTTGAGGCCGCACGGGCCGGAGAGGCCGGCCGCGGCTTTGCAGTCGTGGCCTCAGAAGTGCGGGGGCTGGCGCAGCATTCGGCCAAGGCCGCACGGGAGATCAAGGAGCTGATTTCAAGCAGCAATGTCCAGGTGCTGGGCGGCGTCGAGCTGGTGCACAAGGCGGGGGCATCGCTGGTCAAGATCGTGGAGCGGGTCAATGAAGTGTCCGATCTGATTTCGGGCATCGCCGAAGGGGCCGCAGAGCAATCCATGACCCTGGGGGAAATCAACCAAGGCGCGGTGGATCTGGGGACGGTCACGCAACGCAATGCTGCCATGGTCGAAGAGGCGACGGCCGCCAGCCAGATGCTGCATAAGGATGCCGAAAATCTCGAAGGGCTGATGGGCCAGTTCCGCATCGCCGCGCAAGGCGCGGCAGGCCAAAACAAGGTGCAGCCTCATGCCGCCTGACCGGGCCGTGCCGGGGTCCGGTTTTGCAGAGGGCGCTTGAGCGGCTCAGGCAGCCTGGCCGCGTTCGCGACAGAGCCCCCTGTCCTGCCGCCCCTGCGGCGCAGGGCTGAGCGGGTCCGGCCTCCGCGGGACGCACCGATGCCTCGCGCGCTGCGCGATACAGGCGGTATCGCAACCCGTCTTTTGACTCCCAACCTATCGCCGCCCTGCCAGGCGTGCGGATCGCCATCGGGCCATCGGTCCGTGACGCTTCTCTCATGGCGTTTGGGG
Organism: Paracoccaceae bacterium; assembly: GCA_013214715.1. GTDB lineage: Bacteria > Pseudomonadota > Alphaproteobacteria > Rhodobacterales > Rhodobacteraceae > JABSSB01. The sequence continues at coordinate 8,732 of JABSSB010000029.1, forward strand.
CAGATCGGCAGCGCAGATGCACGGCTTTTTGACCAGCGACCCCGTTCGACTTGCATGGCCTGTCCATGACGAAACCCAGCTCGGGCGGGCGGGAGCACTGTCGGGATAAGATCAACGAAGCTAATCCATGCGGATGTGCGACAGGCAGATCACCGCCAGGCGGTGTTGTCATAACGCGCCCAGCGGGTGCACATACGCGCTGCCGGGCGTTTGCGATTTCGGCGCTACAGCCTTGGCTTTGCCACTTGGGGGCTGGCAGTGCGGTCACCAGTCGCGATCGGACGGGAAAGCATCCAGGGATGAGACGACCCAAGCTGGGCCGCAAACCCAAGCGACGCGCGGATCTTTGTTCCGCGCTTTTGTCATGACCCAGCCCATGCAGCCGCAGGGTGAGCATCTGAGTTGCAGGGCTGGAAATCGTGCAACCGGCGCCGGGCGGCCGGAAGAACCGCTGGGGCCGGACGGGTCCAGACTACGCTGCAAGCCCGCGCGATGCGCAGATCATCGTCGGGCGACGCTGCCCGGAAAGCGGCCACCGCACCCCGGGTGTAACTCCGCATCGCGTGGCTTGGATTGTTCAAGGCTGCGATCTTGGTCTTGCCGCTTGAGGGGGCCTGGCCTTTGCGAAAGGGGACCGGGCGACCAGTCGCAACCGGGCTTGCGCACACCGTGCCGTGCGCCGCAGCGCCGCGCGAGCCATCATGGGTGCTGCGGTGCCAATGAAGCTTCGCCGATGTCATATGACCTTGCTGTTGCCTCTGCGAGAACGCCTGGAACAGCGAACAGCACAGAGACCGGGAAACGGGAAAAGCCGCACGGGCGCCGAGGCTGGCGGTGGAGAGGTTGCGAGGGTCCCGTCGCAACTGGCGCAACGCCTCGGCTAAGGTGTTTTGCGTTGCATGGATATCCTAGTCGGAACGACAGGCGGACACGCCCATCGCCTCGCGGGGGCCATTTCTAAACGCTTGAGACAGGACCGGTGGCAGGTGCGCGACGCGACCTGAGCGCGGGCTATAGCGGCGTGGGAGGGGCATGCCGAGTGGCTCCCATCTGGCCTGTGAACGCGGACAGGGGGTGCCCTGCCTCTCGGGCCGGACCAATGTCAGCCGAACTGGCGCAGAGCGATCCCGGCAGCTTCGAGACTGTTGCGAACGGCGCGGGCCAGAGCCACGGCCTCGGCCGTGTCACCATGCACACAGATCGTGTCGATCCGGGTTTCGAGGCGCGCGCCGCTTTCGGTGCGTATCGCGCCATCCTTGACCATCTCGGCCATGCGCGGCCCGACGATGGCGGGATCGTGGATCATCGCGCCGGGCTGGCGGCGATCGACTAGAGTGCCGTCATCGTTATAGGCGCGGTCGGCAAAGATCTCTCCGGCCCAAGCGCAGCCCAGCTTTTCCACGGCCGCCTGCATTGGCGTGGCAGCAAGCACCATAATGATCAGGTCTGGATCAACCGACAGCGCGGCCTCATAGCAGGCGCGGGCCAGTTCTTCATCTTCCGAGCACATGTTCGACAGCGCGCCGTGCAGTTTGAGATGGCGCACTTGTGTCCCCATCGCGCGGGCCATGCCGATGGCGGCTGCGGTCTGATAGCGGATCGCATTTTGCAGCGTCGCAACGGGCACCTGCATGCGTCGCCGGCCAAAGCCTTGCAGATCGGCAAAGCCGGGATGCGCGCCGATGCCCACGCCGCGTTCGACCGCGGCGCGCATGGTATGGGCCATCACGTCCGGGTCGCCGGCATGAAAGCCGCAAGCGATATTGGCCGAGGTCACCACATCCAAGAGCGCGGCGTCATCGCCCATGGTCCAGGGCCCGAAGCTTTCACCCATATCGGCATTCAGATCAACAGACAGGCTCATCTCTCCCCCTCCTCTTCCGTGGCGGAGACAACCCCGCCAATCAATTGATAGCTTAGCAGATCGGCAATGTCCTCGGGCCGGCGCAGCAAAGGCGCGGCCAAGCGCGGCAGGGCAGCCAGATGCGCGGTGTGGCGGGTTTGGGCGGCGTCGGCCTCGTCCCGCGTCACAAGCCGAAATCGCAATATGCGGCCCGGCCCCGCCTGCGCGACGCGCGGCAGGTCGCAAGGCAGAACGGTGCCGATGCGCGGATAGCCGCCCGTGGTCTGACATTCAGGCAGCAGCACATAAGGCAGCCCGTCGCCGGTCATCTGGATATCGCCGGGCACGATCACTTCGGAGACCACATCGAGCTGCCCCGCGGCAGTGAAGCCCGGCCCGTCGCTCTCCAAAGCGACGCCTTGGCGATTGGCGCGGGTCGACCGACGGAAGGAAGTGGCCTGAAACCGTTCCAGCATCTCGTCTGAAAAACGGTCGGTCTGGATGCCGCGCAACATGCGGATCTCTCCGCCCTGACCGCGTGGCGGCACCTCAAGGCCCAATCCCAGCGGTCCACCAGGATCGGGACAGAGCGGCAGCGTATCACCTCGCAGCACGACGCGGCCCACCCCGCCTGCCAGATGGGCCGAGCGCGCGCCCATCACCACAGGCCCGTCAAAGCCGCCGCCGACATGCAGATAGCCATAGACCCCGTCCCGCGCGCCGCCGATCTGCACTCGGGCACCGGCGGGGAGGCTGTGGCTCGCATTCCAGCGCAGCGGCTGCCCGTCGCAAGCAGCCTGCATCGGCGCGCCAGTCAAAGCGATGCGCAGCGGGGCGGAGGTTTCAAACATGCCCCCGGCCCCCGCCATTTCCAGCGCGGCGCAATCTGTCCCCTGCCCCAGCAAAGCCGCACCTTCGGCCAGCGCCAGCAAATCCGCCGCGCCGCCGCGCGACAGGCCCTGCGCCATCCATCCTGGACGGCCCATATCTTGCAGCGTCATGGCCGGTCCGGCCTCGATCACGGTCAGGGCGGTCATGGCAAGGCCATGGGTTGGGGTGAACGGGTCAGGTCGGATTCGGTGCCGGGAATGAATTGCATCTCATCGCCGGGTTGCAGCGCGATGACCGGATCACCGCTCGGGTCGAAATTGCGAAACCCGGTTTGCCCGACATGCTGCCAGCCGGTGGGCGAGCCATTGGTGAACAGAACCATCTGTCGAATCGCCAGCACAAGCGCGCCAGGCGGCACCTGTGGTGTCAGCCCGGTCTGGCGCGGCAGATCCCAATGCGGGGCGAGTGTGCCCAGATAGGGCTGACCGGGGGCAAAGCCGATGGTCAGCACGCGCAGCCGCTGGGACGACAACTCCTCCACGGCGTCTTTTGCGGACAGCCCGGCCGCGTCTGCCGCAGCGTCCAATTGCGGCGCGAGCGGCCCGCCATAGACGGTTGGCACCTGCCACAGCCGCCGCCCGTCGGGCAGATCGGCTTGCAGCCAATCGCGCGCGGCCAGTCGCGTCCGGATCAGGTCGGCCAGCCGGTCCAATGGCAACGCCACGGGGTCAAATCGGATATAGACCGAGATCAGCGTGGGTGAGGTCTCCAGCACGCCGGCAATCGGATCGCGCGCCAGATCATTGCGAAAGGCCAGTGCGGCGCGATTGGCAGCATCGGACATGGCCGCGCCAAAGCTGATCAGCAGCCCGTCCAGCCCCAGCGGGCGGAGGTGCGGATACGCCGTCTGGATGTCCATGTGATCGCCTGTCCCCTTTGGCCAAAGCCTAGCCCGCGCGCCCGCCGGTGCAATCGAAACTTGCCACGCCGCCGGGGACATGGTTCACGAAAGCCACAGGATCAGCAGGAGCCCACCATGACCCGCATCATTCCCACCCTCAGCGAGATTTCGCAAAACTATCAGGCCATGTTCGTCGATCTTTGGGGATGTGTGCATAACGGTGTTCATGCCCTGCCCGAGGCCGTTGCTGCCTTGCAGGCCTATCGCGCACGTGGCGGGATTGTGGTGCTGGTGACCAATTCGCCCAAACCGCGCGCCGGGATCGAGGTTCAACTGCAAAGATTCGGCGTGCCCCGTGATGCCTGGGATACGATTGCAAGCTCGGGCGATTCCGCGCGGGCGGCGATGTATCTGGGCGCGGTTGGCGACAAGGTCTGGTTCATGGGCGAGGAAGAGCGCGATGCCGGGTTCTTTGAGCCGATGGCATTGCTGGACGATCCCCGCCCGATCACGCGCGTCTCGCTGGAGGAAGCCGAAGGCATTGTCTGCTGCGGCCCGTTCGATCCCATGGCGGACCCGGCGGTGAACCGCCCAGAATTCCTCGCCGCCAAGCAGCGCGGGCTCAAACTGCTTTGCGCCAATCCCGATATCGTGGTGGATCGCGGCGAGACGCGGGAATGGTGCGCGGGTGCTTTGGCGCGCCTTTACACTGAGATGGGCGGCGAAAGCCTCTATTTCGGCAAACCGCATCCGCCGATCTACGATCTGGCGCGGCGGCGCCTGTCAGCTTTGGGGCAGGAGATCCCAGACGACGAGATTCTGGCCATTGGCGACGGGCTGCACACGGATGTGGCTGGCGGCATTGGCGAAGGGATCGACACGCTCTTTATCTCGGGCGGGTTGGCGGCGGCAGAGACGNGCACGCCCAAGGGCGGACAGCCCGACCCGCAGGCGCTGGAAGCCTATCTGGCCGCTGATACCCGTATGCCAACATATACAATCGGGCATTTACGATAGAGCAAAAAACCACTGGACTTTCTGCGCCTGCGAAGTAATAAAGTTACCAAAGCGGGCGCAAATGCGATTTTTTGTTACCAGCCCGCCAACCGGACGGAGGCGATATGCTGGACAACATGCCGCGTGGAACGATCTGCATCGAAGATATCGAGATGGGCATGACGCGCCATCTGCGCAAAGAGGTGACCGATCGCGATATCGAACTTTTTGCCGAGGTCTCGACCGACCGCAATCCGGTGCATCTGGATGACGCCTATGCGCAGGACACGATCTTTGCGGGCCGTATCGCGCATGGGATGCTGACCGCCGGGCTGATTTCCGCCGTGATCGGAGAGCAGCTGCCCGGCCATGGCACCGTCTATATGGGCCAGTCGCTGAAGTTCCTCGCCCCGGTGCGTCCGGGCGATGTTGTGGTGGCCGAGGTTGAGGTGGTGGATATCGACCATTCCAAACGCCGGGTGAAACTGGACACGCGCTGCATGGTCGATGGCAAGAAGGTGCTTGTGGGCGAAGCCACGGTTCTGGCGCCGAGCCGCAAGTTCGACTAACGGACGCCCGCAAGGCGGGCGCGGCCTGCGGCGCGGGTATTTGGAAAGCAAAGAAGGGCGCGAGGAGCGCCCTTTTCTTATGCCGCGTAATAGGTCTCGTAAATCGGTTTCAGGGTTTTGTCTTCGAACAGCGAGGAGACCGAGGTGCCGTTCCAGATGTTAAGGATCGCCTGGGTGAAGATCGGCGCCGTTGGCACGATGCGGATATTGGGCGCGGATCTGATCGCGTCGGTCGGTGCGATCGTGTCGGTCAGAACCAGCGACTTCATCACGGAATTCGTCACACGCTCCACCGCCGGGCCGGACATGACGCCGTGGCTGATATAGGCGTGCGCCTCTTTCGCACCATTGTCGATCAGCACCTGCGCAGCCTTGCAGAGCGTGCCGGCGGTATCCACCATGTCATCTACGATCAGGCAGGTTTTGCCGGACACATCGCCGATCACGGTCATTTCCGCGATCTCGCCCGGCTTTTCGCGGCGTTTGTCCACAATGGCCAGCGGCGCGTTGATGCGCTTGGCCAGTTCACGCGCGCGGGCCACGCCGCCGACATCGGGGCTGACGACCATCAGGTCCTGCATCTGGTCTTTGAATACGCTTTGGATATCCAGCGCAAAGATCGGCGCGGCATAGAGGTTGTCCACCGGGATATCGAAGAAGCCCTGAATCTGCGCCGCATGAAGGTCCATCGTCAGAACGCGCTCAACCCCTGCGCCGACCAGCATATTGGCGACCAGCTTGGCCGAGATTGGTGTGCGCGCCTTGGTGCGGCGGTCCTGGCGGGCATAGCCGAAATAGGGGATCACGGCGGTGATCCGCTGGGCCGAGGAGCGGCGCAGCGCATCGGCGATGATCAGCAGCTCCATCAGATTGTCATTGGCGGGATTCGAGGTCGGCTGGATGATGAACATGTCTTCGCCGCGGACATTTTCGAAGACCTCGACAAAGATTTCGCCGTCGTTGAAACGTTCGACGCGGGCATCCAGCAGGCCGGTATGGACCCCGCGATGCATGCTCATGCGGCGGGCAATAGCCTGAGACAAAGCCATGTTGGCATTGCCGGCGATCAGTTTGGGTTCGGTGAGTGTGGCCATGAGGGTGGTCCCGTGACGGAGAGGTGTGACAGATTCGTGATGTTGACACCGCTTAGCACGGGCTTACCGTCGCGCAAAGTTCTGGGGCATGAGGGAGAGACATGGCTGCTATCGATTATTACTTTTCGACAATCTCACCATTCACCTATCTCGCGGGGAGGCGGCTGCAGGAGATAGCCGCGCGGCATGGCGCCAGCATCACCTATAAGCCGTTGGATGTACTGGCCTTGTTCGGGCGCACCGGGGGCACGCCACCCAAGGATCGGCACCCGTCGCGGCAGGCCTATCGTCTGGTCGAATTGCAGCGTCAGTCCGACAATGCCGGGCTGCCGTTGATTATGAAACCGGCGCATTGGCCCACCAATCAAGCGCCGTCGGCTTATGCGATCATCGCGGCACAAGCCGCGGGCGGCGGCGATATGAGCGCGTTGGTGCATTCAGTGTTGCGCGCGGTCTGGGCCGAAGAGAAGGACATTGCGCAAGATGATGTGATCCGCGCCTGTCTGGACGGGGCCGGGTTTGACCCGGCGCTCGCCGATAGTGGCATGCTGGCCGGGGCCGAGATTTATGCCCAAAACCTTGAAGACGCGGTGAGCGCAGGGGTGTTCGGGGCACCGTTCTACATCACAGACGATGGCATGCCCTTCTGGGGGCAGGATCGGCTGGACGATCTTGACCGGCATCTGGCCAAGCTCTGAGCCATGCAAAACTTGCATTTACGTCGGTTGGGCGCGGGACCAGAGACAGTGCTGGCTTTGCACTGCACCCTCGCGCATGGCGGCGCCTGGCGAGGTCTGGCCGAGGGGCTTGAAGGGCAGGCAGAGGTGCTGGCGCCCGATATGTTCTGTCATGGCCACAGCCCCGATTGGACGGGGGGCACGGATTTTCTGGCCGCGATGGTCGAGGCGACCCTGCCTGTGCTGGAGCGTCCGATGCATGTGGTGGGGCATAGTTTCGGCTCTGTCCTGGCCTTGGCGCTGGCCTGTGCTGCGCCGGACAAGGTCAAAAGCCTGACAATGATCGAGTCGGTCTTTTTTGCCATGGCGCTGCGCGAGGCGCCCGAGACTGTCGCGGCGCAGGACGCAAGCGAGGCCATCACCGCTGATGCCTTTGCAGCGCAGGATTGGCCGCTGGCGGCGCGGCTCTTCAACCGGGCATGGTCAGGCACAGGACCGCGCTGGGATGACATGCCACAACGGATGCGCGACGCGATGATCCGCGGCGTTCAGATCGTGCCGCCCTCGGGTCCTGGTTTGCGCGATGACAGTCAGGGGCTGATCGATCAGTTGGATCGCATCACCATGCCGATGCTGCTGGCACGCGGCGGGGCCTCGCAAAAGGTGATTGCTGCCGCGCATGACGGGCTGGCGCGCCACATTCCGCAGGCAAAGCAGTTCGTGGTTCCCGGAGCGGGCCATATGCTTCCGATCACCAACCCTGCGCCCGTGGCCGAAGCTGTCAGCCAATTGATCCGCACCGCATGACCCAAGGCGCAACCGCGCGCGGCGCGGCAGCGCCGCGCGCCCGGCCCAAACGGTCCCGGTCGCATCTTCGATGCGGCCCCGACCGGCGGGAGGTCACCCGTTCAAAAACGTCAGGAAATCGTCCAGACCATTTTCCCCGATCGACCAGTCACAGACAAAGCGCGCCTGCACCATCTCGTCGGGATCACCCTCTTCCGGGCCGTTGAGGTAATAGACCGCGCCTGCCCCACGCAGGCGTTGATGCAGGTGGCGCGGCAGGCGGGCAAAAACCAGATTGGCCTCGGGCTCTGCCACGATCTCCCCGCCTGCGGCGCGCAGCCCGTCGACCAGACGGGCGCAAGAGGCGTTGGCCTGCCGCGCCATTGTCACCCAAAGATCATCGCGCAGATAGCCCGCCATCTGGGCCGACAAATAACGGTGTTTGGAAAACAGATGCGCCCCGCGCTTGCGGCGTAGCTCGAACTCCCAAGCGACTGCCGGGTCAAAGAAGATCACGGCCTCGACCCCCATCAGCCCGTTCTTAGTCCCACCGAACGACACCGCATCCACACCGGATTTCCACGTCATCTCGGCCGCAGTACAGCCCAGCGACACCATCGCATTGGCAAAACGCGCCCCATCCAGATGCACGGTCTGGCCGAACTCCTGCGCCACGCCGGTCAGCGCGCGCAGATGGTCAAGGCAGTAAACCCCGCCCATCTCGGTCACCTGCGTGATCGAGACCGGGCCGCGCTGCGCGGCGTGGACATCCGTGGGCGTGCCCGCCATTGCGGCGCGCAGCGCATCTGGCGTCATCTTGTGGCTGTCGCCCACCAGATGCAGCTTGCCACCGCCGGTATAGAATTCAGGCGCGTTACATTCATCATGTTCGATATGCGCCGTGGGCGCGCAGTAGATCCGCTGAAACGGCTGCGCGAGCGTGGCCAGTGCAAGCACATTGGCGCCCGTCCCTGTGGCGACCAGATAAACCGCCGCCTCGGGTGCCTCGAAGACGTCGCGCAGGCGGCTGCGCACCTCGTCCATCAGCGCATCCTTGCCATAGGGCATGGCATAGCCTGCATTGGCTTCGGCGAGAGCCTGCATCACTTGTGGATGCACCGGCCCGCCATTGTCAGAGGCAAAAAACATCAATTCGGCTCCTCAATGATATGGTCTTCCCAATCCTCATCGGCCACGTCGAATTCGGACAGGGTCAGCCCGCGCACAGACACACCGGCGCGATGCACTGTTTCCGCATCGCCCGAGATCAGCGGGTGCCAGTCGTAAAGGTCGCGCCCCTCCCAGACCAGCCGATAGGCACAGGTCTTGGGCAGCCAATAGGCATGGGATTCGATCGTGTCGGGGGTCAGCACGATGCAATCGGGCACAAATTGGTGGCGGTTGTCGTAATGCGCGCAGCGGCANTTGTCATCATCCAGCAACCGGCAGGCGATGCGGGTCAGCGCGACCTGACCCGTGTCGGCATCTTCGAGCTTGTTGAGGCAGCATTTTCCGCAGCCATCACAAAGCGCCTCCCATTCCTTGCGCGACAGTTTCTGGATCGGTTTGCGTTTCCAGAACGCGCGCGCCAGGCCATCGCGGTCGATTGGGTCGCTCATTCCAGCGCCTCAAGGATCGCGCGGGCCTTGGCGCTGTCGGCATCCATCTGTGTGATCAAGGCGTCAAGCCCGTCGAATTTTTCTTCACCACGCAGATAGGCGACCAGCCCGACCGACAGGGTCGCGCCATAAAGATCGCCCGAAAAATCAAAGAGGAAGGTTTCCAGATTGGGTTGGTTTTCGCCAAACATCGGCCGCACGCCCATCGACGCCACCCCGTGATAGGACCCGGCATGTGGCCCGTCGCGCACATCGACCAGCACCGCATAGACGCCGAATTTCGGCGGGTGCAGCCCGTCGATGGACATATTCGCGGTGGGATAGCCCAGTTCGCGCCCGCGTTGTTCGCCGCCGATCACCGGACCTTCGATGCGGTGCCAATGGCCCAGCATGTCCGCGGCGTCACGGGGGCGCCCTTCGCTAAGCGCCACGCGAATTGCTGTGGATGACACGGTGCCTGCTCCTCGATCCAAAAGTGGCGCGATGCTCACGCCGAAGCCCATCTCTTCGCCAAAAGCGACCAGATCCTGTGCGGTGCCCGCCCGGCCTTTGCCAAAGCAGAAATCCGCCCCAACGACCACATGGGCCAGACCCAGCCCATCAGCAATCACATCGCGCGCAAATTCGCGTGGCGTCAGACTGGCAAGGGCGGCGTTGAAATTCAGCTCGTAGAGCCGCTTCACCCCAAGCTTTTCCAGCCGCGCGGCGCGGGCTTCGGCGTTCATGAGGCGAAAGGGCGGCGCATCAGGCGCGAAATAGCTGCGCGGATGCGGCTCGAACGTAAGCACGCCCAGCGGGGCGTCGGGCGCGGCCTGCCGCGCCAAATCGATCACTGACAGGTGGCCCTGATGGACCCCGTCGAAATTGCCGATGGCCACGGTGGCGCCGCGGTCGGCCTGATTGACGAATTGATAGTCACGAATAATGCGCATGGGATTTTCCGTATCCCCACGCGCCGCCGGGATCAAGCGGCGCTTGTCATCCGGGCAAGACCCGCTCAGGGTCAATACAGCGGGAAGGAGACACGACCATGCATCGCATCAACCTGGCCCTGCAAGGCGGTGGCAGCCACGGCGCCTTTACCTGGGGGGTGCTGGATCGCTTGCTTGAGGAGCCTGAGATCAGCTTTTCGGGCATTTCCGGCACCTCTGCCGGCGCCTGCAACGCCGTTCTGGTGGCCGAAGGACTGACCGAAGGTGGGCCGGATCGGGCGCGGGCGCAGTTGGAAGGGTTCTGGCAGCTGGTGGCCAAGGCGGGCGCCTATTCCCCATTCAAACGCACGCCGTGGGATCAACTGGCGGGTCACTACACGCTCGACACCTCACCGGCGCATGTCTGGTTCGATGTGATGAGCCGCTTTTTCTCGCCCTATCAGCTGAACCCCGGCGGTGAGCATCCGCTGCGCCCTCTGCTGAACCAGTTCATCAATTTCGAGCGCGTGCGTGGCTGCACCGCGACCAAGCTCTTTGTGAACGCCACAGATGTGCGCACCGGCACGCTGCGTGTCTTTCGCGAACATGAAATGACCGTGGACATGGTGCTGGCCTCGACCTGCCTGCCGTCGATGTTTCACGCAGTTGAGGTCGAAGACCGATTCTATTGGGATGGCGGCTATATTGCCAACCCGGCCCTGCATCCGATGATGGAGGCCACGCAGGAGCCCGACCTGGTGATCGTGCAGATCAACCCGCTGGATATCCCCGAGCTTCCCAAAGACGCGCGCAGCATCATCAACCGCGTGGGCGAGATCAGCTTTAACGCCTCATTGATCAAAGAGGTGCGCCTTATCCATCAGATCAATGACCTGATCTGTAGCGGAGAACTGACCTCGGACCAGTATCGGCGCGTGTTCATGCATATGATCCATGGCGGCGAGCATCTGAGCCGCTTTGACAATTCATCGAAGCTTCTGACCGAATGGGGATTTCTGACACAGCTACGCGATCTGGGCCGTGATGCGGCGGAGCGGTGGCTACGCAGTTGCGGGCCGCGGCTTGGGCAGAAATCAACGCTGGACGCGCAGGCGCTGATTGATGGCAAGATCATCTGGAAGAACACGCAGCCCGCCGCAACCATGTAGAAATGGCCGGGCGCCAGCCGTGACAGCCAGCGCCGGGTTTGGGATTAATCGTCCTGAATGATTGCGCTGTAATCGCCGCGCAATTGCAGCGTCACTGTGATATCGGCGCTGTCGCGATTGCGCCGGAACCCTCCATGATCCCCCGCAAAGGGCGTTTCGAAACTGCCCTCTCCGGATGTTTGGCCGCACCCTTTTCATAGGAGATGTT
>JABSSB010000290.1 GCA_013214715.1 Paracoccaceae bacterium
GAGATAAACATCCCCTTCGTCTCCGGGTCCCATTCGGAAAAGGACGCGGTGCGCACCTCGAAATAGGGGCGGGTGTGATCCGCCAGTTCGCGCGGCACGGCGGGGATGCCATCAGCGATGATTGCGGCGGGTTTGGGCACCGCGTTCACGCTCTGGCTGTCTTGTGTGCTGGCCTGCGTTGGGGTTTCTTCGGCGGTGCCTGCATTACTGTGCGCAAGGCCCGCCTGCGCGGTGAGCAGCAAAGCGGAGGCGAGAATATATTTCATAACGGCACTTTCCTTTGGCGCGCCCGCAATGCCGGGCGAAGCTGCAGATCAGATAGCGACACATGGCGACAGATGACGATAGCCCGCCGCATCACAGGCTGGGCAAAGTGACAAAAATCGGCGCGAGGTCAACCGGTGATTGCCCCCTGAACTCTGGCCTGCATTCTGGCCGGTCCAGTCGCCCTTTGACCTTTGGCTTGGGCGCGCGCGGGGTTATGGCCCCTCAACCGCATTCACCGTGGCAACGATTGAAAACGCGGTGGTCGACAGCGTGGCAATAAACCGCTCCAGCTCCACGCCGGGGGCTGTGGCAATATAAAGCACGTCGCGATCGCGCATGGCGAAATCCTGCATCGCGAACAGGCTTTGTGCATCCGTCATGCGCAGGCTGTAAATCACCGGCACCCGGCCATCGGCGGTGGTGTCGGGCGTTTGTCCGGGCAGCATGCGTTCGATCGCCTCGCGGCTTTCCATGCGAAACACAAACACACCCTTGATATCGGCCTGGCGATCATTGAGCCCGCCGGCCCGGCCCAACGCCTCGGCCAAAGTGATCCCGCCGCCTTCAAAGGGGATCTCGGCATTGTTGCGCATCGCCCCGATCGCGACAAAGCTGAAGGGTTGGTGCTGCACTGTGACCACATCATCGGCGAGCAGGCTGATATTCTGGCGCGGATCGACAATCACGCTTTCCACCGGCATCGATGCGCGGCTGTTGCCGCGGGCCAATTGGATGGTCGATTGTTCGATCGGCGCGCTAGTCCCGCCGGCATCCGCCAAGGCATCGAGCAAGCGTTCGCCCCGCGCCGACAAGGTCATCCGTCCGCTTCTCGCCACCGCGCCCAAAACGGTCACTGTGCGGCTTTCATTCTGCGTCAGCCGGACCAGCGCCTGGGGTGCATTAGCGCGGCCTGCAAGCCTCGAGGTGATGTCGGCCTCGACCTCTTCGGGGCGCCGCCCGGCAACAGCGATCCGGCCGATAAACGGAACCGTCACCCGGCCATCCTCGCCCACGGCTTGCGGCGGGATAGCGGCGGCACCGGCGGTTTCGACATCGCCCGATCCGCTAATGCTGGGCGCGCCTGCACCAAATAGCACGGCCGGCGGGGCTTCCCAGATATCGATTTGCAGCAGATCGCCCGCCCCGATCAACGTCGCACGGCTTTGCGGGTCGCTGAACATTTCGGCGAAACTGGCCGCGTCGTCATGCGCTTTGAGCGCGGCGGCAACCTGCCGGTCGAGCTCGACGATCTGGATCATTTCGCGCGCTATATCGCCTTGCGCGCTGTCGCGCACCGCATCGGCGGACGGACCCGACGCGCCCAATGTCGAACAGGCCACAAGGCTGATCGCGGCCGCGCATCCCAAAGCCAGGCTGGCGGCTGTGCGCCCTTTGTTCACCGGGGCCAGAACAGGCCGATTTACAGGGCGAATTTTTGGACGCATCAGGGGTGAATGATCGGGCATTTCGGGTGTCCGTTGGCTGTGCGGATTAGAGAAAACGGTCATAGACCCCCTGCAGGCGTTTGCGATAAATTTCGGGGGTGAACAAGGCCGCCTGAGCGGTGCCGCGCGCGGTGTAATCGGCGCGCAAATCTGCATCTGCATTCATGGCGCGAATGGCATTGGTCATACTTTGCGTGTCATAGGGATCAACGCTGTAGGCGGCATTGCCGGTCACCTCGGGCAACGAGGATGTGTTTGAACAGATCACCGGCGTGCCCAGGAGCATCGCCTCAAGCGCGGGCAAGCCAAAGCCTTCATAGAGCGAGGGAAACAGCGCCGCGCGGGCCCCCCGGATCAGGCTTACCAGCAGCGGAAAGGGGGCATAGGGTAATTGAATGATCCGTTTGCGGGCCCCGCGGCGGCGTTCAAAACTGCCATAAACCGAGTCGGTATCGCCAAGCAATTTAAGCTCCTGTTCGGCCTTCCATGCCTGCGCCCCGACAATCACCAGCGGAGTTTGCACTTTGGATGACAGATAGGCCTCGATCATGCGCCCGATATTCTTTTTCGGCTCCAACGATCCCCAGAAAAGGAAATAGCCCTTGTAATCAAACCCGGTCAGCCCCTCGACTTCGCGCGCGACCTGGTCTTCGGGCTTGGTGCGATATTTGTCGGGAATACTGACCGATTGATAGGTGTTGGTGATCCGTTCAGGCGCAATCCCGGCCAGATCGACCAGATCGCGTTTGGAATTTTCCGACACAGTGACGAAATGCGTAGCTTTCTCGTCAAGCTGTTGCAACAGCCGCAGATAGCGGCGTTTGTGATCGAGCGTCGTGTAAGGCAAGCGCAAGGGCACCACATCGTGCAATGTGTAAATATTGGGCCGCCCCTTTACATGCAAAGGGATCGGATAGGTCCAATGTGCCAGATCGGGTTTGTGGGGCATGCGAATGGCGCTGGGCCGTTTCCACAATTTGAACGCGCTTTGGGCGCGCATAAACAGGTCGGGCGAATTGTAGAGCCGGTCAAAACGCGGCAGGCGCGATTGGAATGCGCGGGTGATGACCCGTCCGGTGACGGGGACCTGCCGCGCTCTGAAGCTGAGCGGGCCGTGCACTGCCTGCATCACCTGCTCCATGATTTCGAGCGACTTGATCCGTTCATCCTCGCTCGGGTCAAAGAAATATACCTCGTTGAGCAAGGGATTGCGGGTCACGCTCATCCGGTTGCCATACAAGACGTCAACCTCGTGCCCCAGACCGACAATTTCATAGCTCAGATTGCGCGCATAGGTCGCAACCCCGGTGCCTTTTTCAAGCCCCAGATTGTAGCCATCGATGAGAATTCTCGACACTAATGCGACCCTCTTTTCAAACTTTGCCTATCCATCGGTTTTACCCCTTCGCCATCCAGCAAGGGGTCTGTGTTCCATTGCGC
>JABSSB010000291.1 GCA_013214715.1 Paracoccaceae bacterium
CTAAGCCTTGTCAGGCTGCTTGCAATTTGCGGGCTTCGATCCGTGCCAATTCGATCAGACGCTGCATATAGGGCTTGCTAGCGCGTCCTTTTTGGCGGGCGCTACCGAAGTCTTTGATTTCGACAGTTACGGTGACACATTTGTTCTACCCGTAGGTGAGAACATGGGCAACGATGTCACCAACGCGTTTCAGGTGACTTCTGCTCATGTAATGGCGCTGGGCGACAACACCGACATTTATGTTAATGGCGAAGCGACCAAACGCGCCACGCTGAGTGCCGGAGAATCCTATGTTCTGAAAGATGCCAAACAAGGTGACGTGATCACCACATATCCCAGCACCGATACCGAGGGCAAAGGCGTTCAGGTCCATTTGGTCACCGGTGACGAGAACTCAAATTTTGAAACACGGTGGTATTCTCTCAAACCATTCGACCAATGGTCGAGCGACTATGTGACACCGGTTTTCACCAAAGCTGGTAGCGATGGTGAGACAAAAGTATGGCTGTTCAACCCAAGCCAAACCGATACGATCGATATTACCCGCAAGACAAATTCCGGCGAGGATACGATATCCGTCGCGCCCGGCAGTGCGGTCTTGTCGGATGCAACCCCGACCGGGTCAGGCGCACGCTTTACCTCATCCGCAGGTGACCCGTTCTTTGCACTGACGCAAACTGATGCGTCCGGCGCAGGCAAAGCCTGGGATTGGGGGTCGCCGCTGGTTGCTGTGGATCAGCTGACCTCTCAGGTCGTGATCGGCCTTGGATATGGCAACAACAAACAGGTCACTGGAGGCGATTCAGGGCAGAGCTTGAACGCCGTCTGGGTCACGCCAATCGAAGCGGCAACGGTTTTTGTTGATTACGCTGGCGATGGTTTCGACCTTGGTGACGGTGATATCGCGATTGATCTCGACGCACTTGAGAGCGCCAAGATTATTGATCCGAGCGACAATGACATGTCCGGTGCGATCATCTTTGCCAACGCGTCAAGTAATCCCCTGGATACTGATCCCGTCGACATCGCCGTCGCTTATGGGCAGGATGCAGGAGCCGTCAGCGCAGTATCAAACGGGCAGTCGAATTCTCTTGATTTTGGGACGATCACACCGCCCCTTCCGGAGTTGGAATCTACAAAATTGATTTCGCTCAGCGACGATGCCGACAATGATGGCGCGTTTTCGCCCGGCGATATCGTGACCTATTCGATCCTCGTGGCCAATTCGGGCCGCGTTACCGTGGGTGCGGGCGGATATGTTGTCGATGATTTCGGGGTGCCGGTTTTTGGTGCCATAAGCGAAGGTGACAGCGGAGGTCCGCTGACCTATGTCGCCGATTCAACCCGTATTGCTTTTGGAAATGGGTCGGTCAGCATCGCCGATGGTGCAGGCCTGACGCCCTTCCCGTTGGACGAAGGGGGCTGGGTCAGCACAGCGGCGATCGCTCCGTCAGAGCTGCACACCATCACATTTGACGCGCGCATCAAGGATTTCGAAGACCTCGCGCCGGGGACCACGAGTTTCACCAATGAAGGCCAGATGACGTCCAACACTATTGGTGTCATCGACAGGTTCTCGGTCACGCGCGAACTAAACTTTGCACCAGATATCGACATCGAAAAATTCACCAATGGTGTGGATGTCACCTCAGGAAATGGTCCTGAGCTGGTGGTCAACTCGACCGTCACCTGGACATATGAGGTGACCAATACTGGCAAAACGGCACTGGCAAATGTGGTGGTCACCGACGATATCGAAGGCGCGGCCGCATATCAATCGGGCGACAGCAACGCGAACGATTTGTTGGACAAAGGCGAAACATGGCTGTTTGAGGCGACCGGACTTGCCCAAGCCGGTCAGTATGAAAACACCGGTACGGTCACCGCTGATGCGGCCTATGCAGGGGATGCCGGTGATCCAATAGTCTTGATACCGGTCGGGAATGGCGGCGGTGAGGTGAGCGATTCTGACATCAGCCGTTATGTCGGAACCGAACTGGGCGTGTTGCGTGGCACTGTTTTTGTTGATCAAGACGCGGATGGTCAGGAAGATGGCGTGGGCATCGCCGGGGTAACGGTCGAATTGCTTGATGCGGCCGGGAGTGTTGTCGACACCAAAACCACCAACGCTGGTGGCCACTATCGGTTTGATGATGTGATCCCCGGAGACTACGCGGTGCGGTTCGCGTCGCCAGATGGGTATAACGGTGTATCGCCACAAAACACGGGGCCGGATGCGACCGACTCCGATGGCGATCCGAGCACTTTGACGACCGAACTTGTCACGATCGCACCCGGACAAACTGTGTCTAACATCGATCAGGGCTTTTTCGATGCAACCCCGGCACGGATCGGGAACCGCGTCTGGAATGATCTGAACTTTGACGGACGCCAGGACGGCAACGAACCCGGCCTCGCGGGGGTGACCGTCTTGCTTTTGGATGGCAATGGCGACCCTGTGCTTGACAATGGTGTGCCTGTTTCGACGGTGACGAATGCCAATGGCAAATACCGTTTCGATGTCGACCCTGGCACGTATATCGTGCAGTTCGACGCGCCTGCAGGCCGAGAATTTACCGAGTATCAGGCAACTGGTTCGGCCTCGAATGACAGCGATGCGGATCCGGCCACCGGACGCAGCGCGCCGATTACGGTGACTTGGGGTGACACACGCAAAGACATTGATGCTGGCCTCACGGTTCATCGGTGCACCGACATCAATGACGCGTTTGATTTCCCCGGCAAGAAAAGCGC
>JABSSB010000292.1 GCA_013214715.1 Paracoccaceae bacterium
GAGGTAGTAATTATCTGTTAAGTAATCTGAGTAAACAGGCATTCCTTCTTGAGAAAATCCTGCTAAGGTAACGAGGGAGCTTATGGCTATTAACCAATACTTTTTAAACATATACATTTATCGTTTCAAGGTAAAATGGGCTTTAAATATCTTGGGGTCTCCTGTTATGGGTTCGGTATAGTTTACACTAAACCAATAATCATCACTTGGCATTAGATTTCCATTATAGGTTCCATCCCAGCCCTGACCCGTGGGACTTAGCTGTACTAACAGTTTCCCATAACGGTCAAAGATATAAATTTTTGCATTAGGTTGATTCTCTATTCCACTGATCTGCCATAGCTCATTACTACCATCTCCATTAGGGGTAAAGTATCTTGGGTAGTCCATTACCATCACTTCTACGCGTACCAAGCCACAGCCGTTTCTGTCTCTTGCCGTTATGGTATGTAAGCCTATGGTAACATCTTCAAACACCCCCTCTGTCTGCCACGAACCATTGTCTAAACTATACTCATACACGCCTATGCCTGTGGCCATAGCTTCTATAACATGCGCATTAGAAAAGGCTGCTGTTGTTACCTCGGCAGTAAGCTCTGGTAGATCACTGTCTATAACCACTGTACTAAAGCTATTACTACAATTAGTCTGAACTGATGTTGTTAGGTCTGTAATAAGTACCTCATAATCGCCACTCGCTGTTGCTATAATACTTGAGCCTAGTTCTGTATCCAATAACACCCCATTGTAATACCACTCAAAACTATAGTCTATTCCTGATAATCCGGTATCTATTACAGGCGGGGTTTCTACCACTTCTGTACCATTGGTTGTAGTACATAACACATACACCTCTTCTAATACTGTTTCGGGTAGACCGTTGACTTGTAGCACTACAGGTCCTATATCAAAACATTCCTCTGGGGCTATCTTATTGCTTACTCTGGCATATATGGTCTGTGGGTTCTCTAAGTTCTCATACAACAATGGTAATGGGGTTACATTGTTCATAGCATCTTCCATAGAAGCATGATAACTTATACTGAAGTCTACCGGATCTTGATCATCTAAAATGGTAGCGCTCTGTGTCGATAAATCAAACTGAGCAAAACCATCATTAGCATTAACCGTATCACATACCTCATATACTACCGGCACACCTCCAGGATTAAATATAGCTGCTTCTTGCACTACCAGATTAAATCCTTGTGTACTTACACTACATCCGGTTTGAACATTGGTAATAGCTACATAAATGGGTTGTGGATTACTAGTATTAGCATACGGACTCGATAAACCATTATTTAACGCATCGGCATCGGCTTGTGTCTGGTGATACGTCACTTGATACAGACTAGGATCTTGACCCCCTAACACCTCTAGAGTCTTACTCTCTAAATCAAAATCAAAAATACCATCAGTATTATCTTCACAGGCCAATAAGTCTTCTACAGGTACTGTACTAGGTAGAGGATTGACTTGGATATCAAACTCTACGCGTGCATAGCAACCTGTTACACTATTGGTAACCCTTACATATATGGTTTGTGTTGGGCTTGTATTAGGGTAAGCACTTGGAGTGCTTATAGCGCCTGTTCCTGCTTCGGCATCTGCTATGCTAGTATGATAGCTCGCCACAACATCAGCCTCTGAGTTTAGGATGTAAAACTCGTTCTGGGTTAAATCAAATAGCTCTGTTAAGTCTCCAGGAGTAATATCATCACACAGTATTAAATCTTGTGGATCTCTGTTCGGTTGAGGGTTTACAGTTCTCAGAACTATATGCTCGCCCAAGCCTAAACAGGAGTTATCTACATCGCTATCTACGCGCACTACTATACGTTGCTCAAAAGCAGAACTCTCGTTTCTATAGTTTGAAATATCTACGATAGCATCGGTCTCTGATAGGGCATCTTCAATGTTTTGATAGTAACTTACTGTGATGTTCTGACCTGCAGGGTACTCTGCCTCTATTAAGGCTGTGGCGTCACTGAAATCAAAGGTCTCTATACCATTGGTATTGTCATTATCTACATCATAACCATCACAAACTTCGTAAAGTAGTTCAAAGCCTATTGGTATCTGAGTAGTGGATACTACTAAATCTAAGGCCGCTACACGATAACAGCCTCCACTACTCATCACTCTTACATACAGCCTATCGGCATTTGATGATGGATCGATATTACTATAGATTAAAGGATTTGTAATAGCATTTGAACCACTCTGCGCGTCTGCTTGTGTTTGGTGGTAACTAAAGGTCTCGTTTTGGTAGTTGCTTGATATCAGCTCCTCGGCTTCGGTTAAATTAAAATCGGATAGACCATCGGTATCATCATCACATTGGCGTAATTCTACCACACTAGCATCTAATGTTGGTAAGGCTTCTACCACTAAACTTACTACCGCTGTATCATAACAATCGGAATTGCCATTATTCTCTACTCGAGCTATGACTTGATCAGCAGAAACTACTACATTGGTAAACGAAGTCACTATCGCATTAACGCCATTATCAGCATCCGCCTGATTCCTGTGGTAACTTACCGTGTATTCTGATGGTGATAAACCGCCTAAAACATCCGTATCCGCAGAAAATAAATCAAACTCTACAAAACCATTCGTGTCATCGCCATCTATACTATTATCGCATTGGGATAATACCGCTGATTGGGCTTGTACTTCACTAAATACACCTAAATTAAATTCAGCTAACTCAA
>JABSSB010000293.1 GCA_013214715.1 Paracoccaceae bacterium
CCGAAGCGAGGATCCGATCCGTCTCGTCCCAGGTGCTGTCGCTGTCAGATGTCTTGTTCATTCCATATATCCCAAATCCTCGCGCCGCCCCGCCAAGGCGCGGGCCAGACCACGTTTTCCACGGGCGGTCAGACTTTCAACCGCCTCCACGCCGATCTCCATGATCCCCGCAATCTCGGGGTTGGACAGGCCTTCGATATGGCGCAGCACCACAGCCTGACGCTGCCGGTCCGGCAAAGTCATCAGCGCCGTTTGCAACGCATCGCTGCGATCGGCCTGCATCATCTGCTCAGCCGCGCCGGGCGCGCTGTCTTCCGGCTCTGGCACCGCGTCGAGATCGAGCATCCCACCCAGGCCCCGGCGCTGGCGCTGGCGATCAATGCACAGATTGACCACCACCCGATAGAGCCAGGTCGAGGGCTGCGCCGCTCCCGGCTGCCAGTCTGCGGCCGCACGCCAGAGCCGCAGCATCGCCTCCTGCGCCACCTCTTCGGCATCGGCGCGATGCCCCAGCACCCGCAGCGCCACGCCATAGGCGCGGGGACCAAGCCGCGCGGTCAGCAGTTTCGCCGCCCGCGCGTCGCCCCGCGCAAACGCCGCCAGCAATGCGGCGTCATCCGGCTCTGCCACCCGAGGGGCTTGCCCCCCGGAGGGCTGGATCGCGCGGGCATTGGACACGAGATCAGTTGCTATCCCGGTCGCCGCCAAAGCCACCGCGCCGCTCTTTCATATGCGCGCGCATCTCGGCGCGGGCGGCGTCGAACTCTGCCTCGGAAATGGCCCCGTCACTGTCGCTATCCATGCGCGAAAACATGCGTTCGGCCCGGTCGCCGCCGCGGCGCGGCAATTCCTCGAGGCTCAGCGCGCCATCGCCATCGGCGTCAAAGCGTTCGATGATATGCGCCGCGCGCCGCGCCGCCCGGTGCGAGCCCTGCGCCTGCAATTCCTCAAGGCTCAGCACCCCATCGCCATTGGTATCGACCCCGGCGAAGCGCGCCTGCCCGGCGGCCTGCAATTCGGCCTGTGTCACACGCCCGTCGCCATCGGCATCCAGTGTCGAGAAATCGGGGCCGCGATCATTGCCCCGCGCCCATGCGGCGCCGCCACCGATGACCATAAGAGCCACCAATGCCGCGCCTGTCACTTTACCTGCCTTGATCATTCTCGTCGTCCTTGCTGTGGCCCGGACGCTGCCGGGCTCGGCCACCTCATGCGACCGTTCATATCCTTTTCACGTGCGCAGCGCTGCATTCCGTCGCATTTTTTTGTCCTTGGTCAAAAATTTCGCGACACGCCGACGCGGGGCGGATTTGCCCCCTTTCCAATCCCAAGGGATATGTGTCTAAGGGCGCGGCAGTTTCGGGTGAGACATGATGGACCAAACGACCAATGGCGCGCTGCCACGGGGCGCAGAAAACGCAATGGACATAACAGATCGCCCGGCCTGGCTGGCCCTTATGCGTGGCTGGCGCAAACGCTGCCCAAACTGCGGCAGCGGAGAGATGCTCAAGGGCTATCTGCAAGTGCATGACAGTTGCCCCGTCTGCAAGGAAGAGCTGCACCACCACCGCGCCGATGACGGGCCAGCCTATCTGACCATGCTGATCGTCGGCCACCTGATGGGGCCGCTGATGCTGACGGCATTTACCCTGTGGCGGCCCGAGCCGATGGTGCTGATCACCGGCTTTGCCGTTGGCTCTGTCGCGCTGTCGCTCTATCTTCTGCCAAGGCTCAAGGGGGCTTTGGTGGGATTCCAATGGGCGAGGCGGATGCACGGCTTCCGCTAAAGCGCGGCCAAGGCTCACCGGATGACGCAAGGGGGCAGCCATGAACCCGCAGGACAAGATCGACAAAACCGCCATTCGTGACGCCGCCACGGTGATCGTTCTGCGCGACCGTGACAGCGACCCACAGATCCTGATGGGCCAACGCGGGGCCGGGGCCGCGTTCATGCCCAATAAGTTCGTCTTTCCCGGCGGCGCCGTCGATGCCGCAGATGGCGCGGTGCCCCTTGCCACCCAGATCGGCACGCCCTGCCATGCGCGACTGGCCGACCACGCGCCCGACGGGTTCCAGACCGCCCTGACCGCCGCCGCCATTCGCGAGCTTTGGGAAGAAACCGGCCTGCTTCTGGGCACAGCCGGAGACTGGCCTGAGGCGCCCGGCCTCGACTGGCAGGCCTTCGCCGCCGCCGGCCTGCGCCCCACCGCGGCGCCGCTGCAATATGTCTTTCGCGCCCTGACCCCGCCGGGCCGCCCGCGCCGGTTTGATGCCCGGTTCTTCCTGCTGGACGCCGCCGAGATCACCGGTGATCTCGATGATTTCTCCCGCGCCTCGGATGAGCTGTCGCATCTGCAATGGGTGCCGCTGGCCAAGGCCCGCGATCTGAATCTGCCCTTCATCACCGAAGTTGTGCTGGCCGAGGTGCAAGCCCGCGTGACGGACCGAACGGCGCCAGCATCGGTGCCCTATTTCCACAACGGGCAGGAAGAAAGCCTGTTCCTGCGGCTGTATGGCCGGGCGCAGGATCGCTAAAGCGTCAGCACCAATAGCAAGATCGACCCGATCAAGAGGGCAATGCCCGCCAATTCGCGGCGTGTCATGACCTCGTGGAAAAATAGCCATGAGGCCAGCATGGACAGCAGCAATTCCACCTGTCCCAGCGCCTTCACATAGGCCGCATTTTGCAGCGTGAAGGCCAGAAACCAGCAAAACGACCCGGCCATCGAAAACAGCCCGATGAAACTGGCCTGCCGCCGCGCGGCCCAGACAGCGGTTATCTCGGCCCGGTCACGCCACAGGAACCACACCAGCATCCCCAGCATCTGCATCGTGACCACCGCAGCAAGCGTGACGCCTGCGCGCAGCACCGGATCGTCTGAGCCGATCTCCAGCGACGCCGCACGATAGAAGACGGCCGAAAACGCAAACAACACGCCCGAGCCAAGCCCC
>JABSSB010000294.1 GCA_013214715.1 Paracoccaceae bacterium
TTTGATAGCAGCCTTGTGGACCTGATGGAGGGCAATCCGGACGAGGGTATTGTGCCGCCTGTTATCGATGATCTGGCCTGGCAATTGGAAACCGTGCAAGACACGTGGAGCGAGTTGAAACGTAAACATCAACGCTGCTGCTGATCAAGCGGCGTCTCTGGCTTTATCCTCGTCGCCTTGCGCGTCAATCATCTCCTGATAGGCCCACGGCAACAGGTCTTGCATACGCTTTGCGGGATGATCCTGAATGCGTTCTAGCACCCACGCAAGCCAAGCTTCGGGATTGACGTTGTTCATCTTGGCGGTCTCAATGAGGGTATAGGCGATAGCGGCGGATTTGCCGCCTGCCTCTGATCCCATGAAGAGGTAGTTTTTGCGCCCAACAGCTATCGGGCGCACCGCGCGCTCGGCTGTGTTATTATCGAGTTCCAGAAAGCCGTTGTCGAGATAGGCCCGCGCCTTTGGCAGGCGTGCAAGCGCATATCTGATGGCCTTGCCCAGAGGCATCTTGCCGGAGATCTTGACCTGCTGCGCCTTGAGCCAGATCTCCAACTCATCAAAGATCGGCTTGGCGTATTGCTGACGTAGGGCCACGCGCTCCGCAGGCAGGAGACCCCGCGCTTGGGTCTCAACATCATAGAGCTTTCGAATGCGTAGAACCGCTTCGCCCGCCACGGGCAGCTTGAGGCTTTCATAGAGGGCGTAAAACTCCCGCCGCACATGGGCCATACAGGCCATCTCTTTGACCCGCCCCGTGCGGTAAGCATCGTTATAGCCAGCATAGGCATCTGCATGGGCATAGCCCGTGTAGGGTTTGAGATGTGCGCTCGGGTGCTCGGCCCCCCGGTTGGTGGAGAACTGATACCACACCGCAGGTGGCGCTGCCCCGGACCAGGCGCTCTCATCTCGGGCATAGACCCAGAGCCGTGCGGTTTTACTCTTGTTCTTCCCTTTGCCCTTGCCCTTCTGGAGGAGCTTGACGGTGGTATCATCCATGAAGATGGCTTGTGCCTCAAACACATGATCGCGGATCGCATCCGCGAGGCGCTCCAGCAGCTTGGTGCATTTGCCCACCCAGAAGGCCATGAGGGACCCGCTCAGATCAATGCCTTCGTTCTCAAACATCTGGGACTGGCGATAGAGCGGAAGGTGATAGCCGTATTTGCAGCACAGGATATGCACCATCAGTGCAGGGCCAACAAAGCTCTTGGGGATGGGGCGGCTTGGCATCTCCGCCTGCACGACCTTCTCACAGCAGGTGCAGGCCAGACGCGGGCGGTTGATCTGGTTCACAATGTAATGGCCCGGGACATATTCCAGCTCTTCCATCAACTCCGCGCCCAACTCCCTAAAGCTGCCACCGCAGTCTTCGCAGGTCTCACTGGGCGTGAGGGTCTTCTTGACCCGCTTGAGGCCTTTAGGGAACGGCTTGCGTTTGCGCGGTGTGCGCGGCGGCTTTGGAGCGACTATCTCAGAAGACGCCCCTTCTTCACCATCCCCTTCCGTCTCTGCAGCCTGCTCGATCTCCAGCTCTTCGAGGATCAGTTCCAACGCCAGCTGCGCGCTGCTTTCTGATGTAGAGCCAAAGCGGTGCTTCTTGTGACCATGCAATTGCAGCCGCAGGTCGGCAATGATCGTGTCCCGGTTCTGGATCGCCCGCGCGTGGGCTGTGCGCTCGGCAGCAAGGGCGGTTTCCGCCGTTGCCTTCTCATCCTTGAGGCGCTTTTGCGCGCTGGCATGGCTGAGTGAACGGTCCAACAACTCCTGCTTCAAGCCTACCAATTCCGCCGCTTGTGCGGCCATAAAGCCCTGCACATCAGGGGGCAAATCAGCCAGATTTGGAGGGGTCTTGCTCATGCTGTTCTCTAGCAAAATGGGCCATCTGGGGGAATCCCAAAACAGCAAGAAAGCCCACAAAACATCGCATCATCCCACCACCGTGGGCCGCCATGTCTTTTGCGGCATACGCCAGTCTATGCCTTCCATCAGCATCGCAAGCTGCGCGCGGCTCAGGTTGATCTTACCCTCAGTGGCAGCGGGCCACACAAACCGACCCCGCTCTAGGCGCTTGGTGAACAAACACGCCCCTTGGCCATCCCACCAGATCATCTTGATCTGATCACCCCGCCGTCCTCTGAACAAAAACAGATGGCCGGAGAACGGATCGCCCGCCAGAACCTGTTCGGTCTGTGCCGCCAGCCCATTAAACCCGCGCCGCATATCCGTCACACCCGCAGCCAGCCAGATCTTCGCATCCGCCAATACAGGGATCATGCCGCCAGCCCCCGCGCCAGTTCCAGCACAAAGCCAGCATCAGCCCCGTCGCTCACGCGCAGCTTGCGCCCGTTCTCCAACGTGATCTCTATCTGGGATGGGCCTGTAGGAGTGATTGTTGGCTGAGCCTCAGGCAACGCCGAGACAGCATCAGTATCACTGTGCGCAACTTCGACTGGCACGAACGCGGCATCTTCTTCCAACCCGCACGGCTGGAACCGTGCGTCACCGCGCCACGCATAGATACGATTGGCACCAACGCCATGCTTCTTGGCCACCATCGGCACGCTCACACCATCAGCGTGGCTCTCCGTCACCAACCGACGTTTGAAATCATCCGAGTATTTGGAACCGCGCCCAGCCCGTCGCCTACCCATCTCAAAACCCTCATACTGCGCCAGCAGCAGCATCGCCGGCCTCGCGCAATAATCGCACTTCAGATCAGACCAAAATAGAGGGGGTTCCCTTGATGCTTACCATTCGACGCCATTTGGCTCGAACAGAAGACCGGATGCAGTGTCATAGCCGGGGGTCTGCAGAATGGTGCCGTCTTTGCGCATGGTTGGGCTGGAAACCACACCATGCAACACCGGTGCGTTCCATTCGCCTACTCGTGCCAATAGCGTAGCCCCATGACTGGCAGGCGGATTGATGGGGATATCAGCTTCCTCACCAGG
>JABSSB010000295.1 GCA_013214715.1 Paracoccaceae bacterium
CGTCATGAGGGACGTTAAATGACCGATTTCGCAGAACGCCGGCGCGTGATGGTAGACACCCAGATCCGCCCGTCGGATGTCACCAAGTTTCCGGTGATTGACGCAATGCTCAGCGTTCCCCGCGAAAACTTCGTGCCCGATGTCATGCGCGCGGTCGCCTATGCGGAGGAAATGATCGAGCTGGAACCCGGTCGTGTAATCGTAGAGCCACGCACTCTCGGCAAGATGCTGGACATGTTGGATATTCAACCCACCGAGTCGATGCTCCTCGTTGGCGGTGGGCTTGGCTACAGTGCGGCTGTCGCAGCGCATTTGGCACAGCTTGTCGTGGCTGTGGAAGACAATGAAACCCGTGCGCAGGATACGCTGACCGCGCTGTCCGATGCCGGGGCGGATAATGCCATTGTCCATGATGCCGCCCTGACAGAGGGCGCGGCAGAGCATGGTCCGTATGATCTGATCCTCATCGAGGGCGGTGTGGAAGAGGTCCCAGCAGCACTGCTGGATCAATTGAAAGATGGCGGTCGGATTGCGTCGATCTTCATGGCAGGCGCCTTGGGCGAAGTGCGGCTGGGTCACAAGGCCGATGGACGGATCACTTGGCGCTTCGCCTTCAATGCAACCGCGCCAGTGTTGCCGGGCTTCTTCAAGGCCAAAACCTTTTCGCTCTGAGCGTAGAAAAACATTGATCGCGATGTGGTTGCCTACCACATTATTGCAAAATGCAGGCATTCATTGGGGGCAAACACATGCTGGCTCGGTTCTTCGGCAACGGCGCGCGGTTGATCGGCGCGGTTGCGGTCACGACAACCCTGGCGGCCACGCCGCAACAGGGGGCGGCTGAAACGCTCACCGATGCAATGGCAGGCGCCTATAACACCAGCGGTTTGCTGGACCAGAACAGGGCACTGTTGCGGGCTGCGGATGAAGATGTTGCGATCGCGGTGTCAGCCCTGCGCCCGATCCTGAACTTCGTCGGCAATTATACCCCGACATATAACAAATCCCGCACCGCTCTGGGCACAACCACGCTGCGCAGCAACCCGATATTCTTGGGCATTTCACTGGACTTGCTTTTGTTTGATGGGGGCGCCTCCCGCCTTGGCGTTGAGGCGGCCAAGGAAACGGTTCTCTCCACACGTCAATCGCTGCTGTCCATCGAACAATCTGTTCTGATCCGTGCTGTTGCCGCATACATGAATGTGGTCTTGCAATTAGAGAATGTATCGCTGCGAGAGAACAACGTGCGCCTTCTGGATGAGGAACTGCGCGCCACGCAGGATCGGTTTGAAGTGGGGGAAGTGACCCGGACGGATGTCGCGCTGGCTGAAAGTCGCTTGGCTGCCGCGCGGTCGAACCTCGCATCTGCCCGAGGTGGGCTGGTGAACGCCCGGTCCGAATATGTAAATGCCGTTGGACGAGAGGCCGGAGACCTTGAAGCGCGTCCAAGATTGCCCACCGCACCAGCATCCGTTGACGCGGCGGTGGCTGTTGCCGTGCGTAATCATCCTGACATTCTGTCTGCTCAGTTCCGCGTCGCAGCGGCCGACTTGCTGGTTCAACAAGCCGCTGCTGCTTATGGGCCGACCGTGACGTTGAACGGGGATGTCGGTGTGACCGAAAACCCAGATATCGTGAATTATAACCGCAATGCCTCCATCGGCCTTGTTCTGTCGCAGTCCATTTACTCCGGTGGTCGGCTGGCAGCTCAGACCCGCCGAGCGCAGGCCAACGGGGATGCTGCGCGCGGCGCCCTTCTGACAGCGCGCAAGGATATTGTCCAAAGCGTTGAAGACGCCTTTGCGCGCCTGCGTGTCGCCAATGCCAATCTCGAGTCTACGGCAGAGCGGATCCGCGCGGCGCAGGTGGCCTTTGACGGTATCCGGGAAGAGGCAACCCTGGGTGCGCGAACCACGATTGACGTTTTGACCGCCGAGCAGGACCTTCTGGACGCCCAAACGCGACAGATTGAAGCCACTGCCGAACAGTATGTCGCAGCCTATCAGCTTTTGCAGGCGCAAGGTTTGCTGACAGCAGAGCGTCTGGGCTTGCCGGTGCAGATCTATGATCCTGTTGCCTATTATAACCTTGCCGAAACTGCGCCCGCGCGTCTGTCCCAACAAGGACAGGAGCTGGATCGTGTCTTGAAAGCTTTAGGGAAACAGTAATCTCTGTTCGTCCGCTTGGCTTTGAGCCGGTAGCGCTGTAGCCTTTCTGCAAACAACCACACAGAGAATGTGAGCGGGAAGCACTCATGGCAGACGAAAACGGGATCGAAGGGGTATTGTCATCCATCAGGCGGCTTGTGGCCGAAGATGGACCAGAGCCAAGCAAAACATCCCCGCCTGCACAGGGACAGCCGGGCAATGGGCGCATGCGGATTGATCCTCCTGCGCCCAAAATGCGCCCGCAGGCAGACCCGTTGGTTCTGTCACCTGCGTCTTCGGCAGCGCCCAAACCGCCAGAGCGCCCGATGACACGGGACGCTGGCGCCTTTGATCAACCGATCTTTAAGCAAACCAAGGCTGAAAAACGTATGGCCCGGCGCGGGCGCGAAGCGTCCCATGCGGTCACGCGCCCGGTGGCCGAACCGCTGACATTGCGCAATCCCGTGTCTGTGCCCGGTCCGCAAGGGGCAGGGGACGGTCCTTCTCCGTTTGCGATGAAGAGCGAACCACTGATCCTGAGCCCATCCGATGTCGTGCGCACCGGATCGATTCCGCTCCCGGCACATGACGCACAGAATGCGGCTGCGGTTCCTGTTCCCGAGGAATTGGGCAAAAAGGTTTCGGCCCTTGAGACGGCGGTGGCAGAGATGGCGGAGCAGTCGGTGGAGGACCAGCTCACTCCGGTCGTGGAAGAGACGATCAGGGATGCTTTAGAGCCCGTGAGTTCGGAGGATACAGCGCCGTCCCAACAGGAGCTGGAGGATCGGGTGG
>JABSSB010000296.1 GCA_013214715.1 Paracoccaceae bacterium
GCATACATGGCCCGACGGGGGCTGCGCAGCAAGGCCTTCGCCCTGCGGCAACCCGATCCAGGGAGCGGCGGCAAAGGCGCGGGGCATCTGACCCATGCTCGCAACCCAGTTTAGAAGGTCTTCGGGTGTCGCCTCGGGGCTGGGCGGGTCCAGCACAGCGATGCGATATGGGCCGACCACGTAAGGATCGCACATGGCGCGTTGCAGCGTTTCGATATCCGCCGGATGCAGGGCGGGCACCTCGTCCCGCGCAATAAGACTAAGCGTGGGGATCAGTTCGGGGGGCCGCAGCAGGATGTCGGCGGTTTGATCGACACTAGACTGAACTTGCGGATTGGCTGGCAGATAGCCGGCGGCGGACAACCGCAGTTCGACCAGCCCAATGCTGACCGCTTCGAGAACAAAGTCACCATCCGCAAGGCTTTGCGTGATCGCAGCTTCCCCCGCAGCTTCGATGCGCACACCAGAGAGCGGCGCGCCCGTTTCGGCATCAATGATCCGGGCGACGATATTGCCCTTGGGCCGGGCCAGAGGCAGGTGGCAAAAATCGGGCTGCGCGAGCGGGTCGCTCTGATTATTTTCCGGCACTGGCGGTTGCCGCACCAAATCCGGGGCCGAGATCAGGGCAATTTCATCCACGGCACTTTGCGCCTGCAAAGCCGCCCGCCAGTCATCGACAGTTTGCCCGGTCAAAGCATCGCTGCCACCTGAAAGCGCATAATGACCTGCGCTGGGCACATGGTCTGGCTGAGTTGGGTCAAAACTGGTGGGCGGCTCGATGCGGATATGTTGGCTGGCCGCGTTGACCAATTTGGCCATAAAGCGCGCGCTGAGAGGTGAAAGCGACACCCCTTCAAACAGCTCGACCCGCTGATCATTCAACAGAATTTCAGCATTCATGCTCTGCACCGAGACCTGCACGGTCTCATTAGCGCCAATGTCAAAGCCGGGGGGCAGATCGCGATCCAGCGTCACGCGACGGCGCAAAGCGTCGACCTCAGACAGGATGGCGTCTCCCTGCTGGGCGCCTTGGGTGATCTTGACCAAAGCCCCCGCATCCATGCCGGTCATTTCGGTCGGGTAAAGCCGCCGTCTGTCTTGCGCATCCGTGGCCACTGGGCGGGATTGTGTAGGGTCCTCCATCAGCCGCAGTTTCAGCGCATTGCCCCAAGCGCCAGGGTCGGGGATGGTCTGGCCATATTCACGGATCAAACGATCCTGCCATTGCAGCGGGTCTTCGCCCGCGCGCAGATTGACCAGATCAGCCACCAGTGTTCGGGCGGTGATGACCCAGTCGCGGCCATTGGTTTCAATCACATGCCGGGCCGGGCTGGCCGCGGCACCGGTCAGGCGCAGCACATAGGCCGCCTGACCGCCAGTTTCAAAAAACCCTTTGATCGCATCGTAAAGATGCCCGTCCGGGAAGGGCGCGCCAAAAACACCGTCGAACTGTCGCAAGGCTTCAACCCGCACCGCCTCCAGCGCGGGGCCGCGCGTGGTGAAGCCTATAAACACTGGCACATCACGCCGCGCCAGTCCCCCGATCCGGCGCGTGGGCCGGACCGGACCGGACGCTGATAAATGCCGGGGCGGGTCAGAAGGGTCGTCATGGCAGGCTCCGGTTTTAGGCTAGGGCGACCGCTTCGACCGCAAGCTCCATCGATTCGATGGCAGTTTCATTGGCGGTCGCGTTGAGCGTTGCACCTTCCAGCTTGGCCGGGAACGCGTTGCGGATTTCCCAGCGGATGGCAGGTTCGCGCGCCTCGTTCAGCAAGATAATCGCGGCGTCCTTGCGTTCGGTCTGGCCGTCGATCACGGTCTTGCGCCAATCCCACAGTTCGGTGTTGTCAGTGAACCCACGCTTAAGCGTGATGTTCCCGTATTTCGACAGGCCCGGCATCTTGCGCACATGGGTCGCGTCAGAGCCTTCGCGATATTCGATCACATCGCTTTCCATCGTGATGCCCGAGACTTCGGTAAAGCCTGCGGCGGTGATCCCATCAATTTCGAGCAGGAAGTTGAATTGCGTATAGGGGTAGGACATGGGTTACTCTCCTCAGGTCCGGGCTCAGCCCGTGGCTTCGAGCGTTTTCTGGCTGATGCGGATGATCACAAACTCGGCCGGATGGACCGGGGCGATGCCGACCTCGACAATCAGGCGACCATTTTCCAGATCGGCCTGTTCCATCGTGACGCCAAAGCCAACATTGACGAAAAACGCCTCATCCTGGATGGCTCCGGCCAGCCCGCCCTGGCGCCAGATGCCATCCAGGAAACCGCTGATCGATTGCCGCACGGTGTCCCAAAGCGGCTGGGCATTGGGTTCAAACACTGCCCATTGCAGGCCAGCATCCAAGCTTTGTTCAATGAACAGGAAGGTCCGCCGCACCGGCACATAGCGCCACTCCGGGTTCGACGACAGCGTCCGCGCGCCATAGACCCGCAGCCCCCGCTGGGCCGAGCGGAAATCGCGCAGGCAATTCACATGGACCGGGTTCAGGATATCCTGTTCGGCCTTGTTTATGGCCACGTTGAAGCCGCGAATGTTTCGGATCACCTCGTTGGCGGGGGCTTTCCAGACCCCGCGCGAGGTATCGGTACGGGCATAAACGCCCAGCATATGGCCCGATGGGGGGATCGGATGAAACTCTCCGCGGGGACCAAAAGGCGCATCGATGGTCAGCCAGGGGTAGTAGAGCGCGCCGCGCGTGCTGTCGAATTCACCGCGATGATCACGGGCACCGCGCAGCTTCGCGCCCAAGGGCGCGTCCAGCACAGCAAACCGATAGACCTGCTGCTCACAATGGGTCAGCAACGCCTTTTGTGCGCCGACATCCGTCTGACCGGGAATGGCGACGATATTGATGCCCGGCTCATTCGCCAATGCCTGAATACCGGTGCGGTCATCGGGGTCATCCGATGCATTGCCGAT
>JABSSB010000297.1 GCA_013214715.1 Paracoccaceae bacterium
AGCGCGCCATACGTTTGACCGTACTCAGGCAATCCCCACGCCAATAACGGCGGGTATGGCTGAGCCCGAACAGCGTCACATCCCGGACATGCCCATCAAAATGCCAGCGATCCCCGCGCACACCACGACCGTGATCCGCAACCGCAATCGGACCAAGACCACGCTCAGACAAACCCTCAACCGCAGAAAAACACAAAGCACTAACACCTTGGTTGCCAGTATTAGGCGCAGCACCAAGAATTACCTTCATCGCTCCAACCTACTTACAGATGTGGTATATTGGCCAACACACTCGAAGACCGAGTTAATTGCCAGTAGAAATGTGGCTAGCCTTTGATAGTCTTTGAGATAATTGCGGTTGAACTAAAGTTGTATCGCATAAAGAAAAACGGGGCCGCGTAATGGCGCGTCGCAGAGGTTGGCCAATTCGAGCAGGGCGTGTCCTGCGTCTGGTAGTAAGTTTCGGTGTAGCGCTTGGTGGCCTTACCGCCTGTCAGGATGTGCCTCGCGTAGATGTCGAGACAATGGCATTCGATGGCGTCGTGCACCGCACACCCGTGCGCGCACCTGCAGGAGATCGCGCACGCGGACCGACCTGTGGTGATCAATCAGCCTTGGTCGGGACAAAAGGGGCAGGCTCCGAAGGGAGTCCGCTGAATATCCCACCTGAACGCGCCTACCGTATCGGACCCGGAGATGATCTGAAATTCAATATTTTCGGAGAGGAGGGCATGACGGACCTGACAGCCAGGGTTGATGCAGAAGGGTATGTGCAATTGCCCATGGTTGAAGCCGTTGATGTCGCAGGAGACACAACCCGTGAACTGCAGGGCAAGCTGAAACAGTATTACGGGGAATTCTTCGTTGACCCCTGGATCACTGTGGAGCTGGCAAAGGCCGAGAGCCAACCTATTTATTTCCTTGGTGAATTCAGGGAACCGGGCACCTATTATTTGGAATTCGCAACCGAACTGGTCGAAGCACTTGCAATGCCCGAAGGTGTCGAAGAGGATGCTTTTTTGCGGGGCGCACGTCTGCTGCGCGGCAACCGAGTCTGCACGGTCGATATTTATGCACTGCTGAAGGATGGAGATTTTTCCCAAAACGTTTGGGTGCAGCCGCGCGACGTGATCTATGTTCCGTTGAAAGAAGAGATGCGGGTCTATATGCTCGGTGCGGTTGAATCTCCAGGGGCCATCCCTTTCGGCCCCGAGGGCCGGACACTTATGGAATCCATCTCACTCGTCGGCGGGTTTGTTACTCGTGATGCAGAACTGACAGAGGTGCGTATT
Source organism: Paracoccaceae bacterium (assembly GCA_013214715.1). Classification (GTDB taxonomy): domain Bacteria; phylum Pseudomonadota; class Alphaproteobacteria; order Rhodobacterales; family Rhodobacteraceae; genus JABSSB01. The sequence continues at coordinate 1,293 of JABSSB010000297.1, forward strand.
ATCCGGTCTTTTGGGCCGACGACGGGCGAATTGATCGTTGTCAACGTCGAAAAGATGCTTACGGGGCGCGGATTGGACTTCCCGCTGGAACCAGGGGATGTGGTCTATGTTCCTCGTACGCCACTGGGATCATGGAATGTCGCGGTCGAAACAATACTTCCCTCTCTTCAGCTGATCGGTGGCATCCTGACACCGCTCGCCTTGATTGACAGCCTGTTGATCCGCAGGTGACTGGCCCATAAAGACCGCGTCCCTGACGCCCGGGATGCAGTAGGACGTGCCCACCGAAGTACCGGTTACTGTGATCTCGATCATACGCTAGGTGACTGCGCCCGCGCCGTCGGTCATGCCCATCGAGAACCTTGGGCGGTTTGGCGTAACCTGGCGCGCACCCTCGCGCCCTCCGCATCTGGCAGGCGCGCCCTGTCTGATGTCAGCGCTTATGGGACAGTTTAGGGTGATTTGATTACAGAGGGTTTCTGGCACATCGTAACCGCCAAGGAGTGGAGATGAGACAGAAACCCGGCGCCCGTAGGAGCCACGGCGAGAAAGTCGTCAAAGACATTCGCCGTGCCCCCCGAAAGCAATATTCGGCTGAAGAGAAGATCAGGATCGTGCTGGACGGCCTGAAGGGTGAAGACAGCATTGCCGAGCTGTGCCGTCGCGAGGGCATTGCCCAGAGCTTGTATTACAGTTGGTCCAAGGAATTCCTTGAGGCTGGGGAGAAGCGGCTTGCCGGAGATACAGCTCGGGCGGCCAACACAGATGAGGTCAAGGAACTGCGGCGCGAGGCAAAGGACCTCAAAGAGGTGGTCGCCGAACAGACACTCGAACTGCGTCTTCTCAAAAAAGCATGCTGGGGGATGGGGGCGACCACGAATGAGGTATGCCGCATCTGAGAAGCTGGAGAGCGAGATCTTGTCCGCCATTGGTCCGAGGACAATGGTCGAGCCGGCTGGTGGGAAAAAGTCATCTGTCCGCACGTCGGACACTGGTCAAACTGGGCATTCCCCGCACCACATTCTATCGCTGGTATGATCGATATCTGCAGCATGGTGAGGCTGGGTTGCAGGATCAATCTCCCAAGCCCAATCACGTCTGGAACCGGGTGCCCACCAACGTGAAGCGCAAGGTTGTCGACCTCGCGCTGAAGGAAACGGAGCTATCGCCACGCGAGCTGGCCGTGAAGTTTACCGATCAGGAACGCTATTTTGTCTCGGAAGCCACGGTCTATCGCACGCTCAAGGCGCATGATTTGATCACCAGCCCGGCCTTCATCGTCCTGAAAGCAGCTGATGCTTTCCAGCACAAGACAACGGCCATCAACCAGCTCTGGCAGACCGACTTTACCTATCTCAAGGTGATCGGCTGGGGCTGGTTCTATCTCAGCACCGTCCTCGATGATTACAGCCGGCACATCATCGCCTGGAAGCTCTGCACCAATATGCGGGCAATATGCGAGCCGGGGATGTGACGGACACATTAGATCTGGCACTGCAGGCATCCGGCTGCGACCAGATGCATGTCGTTCACAAGCCACGTTTGCTCAGCGACAACGGCTCAAGCTACGTCTCAGGGGATCTGGCCGA
>JABSSB010000298.1 GCA_013214715.1 Paracoccaceae bacterium
TCCAGAAGATGCGCCCCGCGCGGATTGCCGGCCATCAGATCCATCAGAAAGGCGAGCAGATCACGCCCGGCCTCTTCGGCCAGCTCATCCATGAACGCCTCCGCTGCGAAGGCGGTATGGGCCGCGCCAAACCCGCGAAAAGGCGAAAGACGCTCCATGATCAGGTGATCTGCGCGGAAATCGGGGATGCCGTAGAATTTGCTTTCGGCCCCACGCATCGAGGTCACGGCCAAAGGCTTGGCCACTTCCCAGCACAGCGGGTTGAAAAAGCCGATGACGCTGGGCGTGGCGACCTTGTGATAGAAGCCGGTCAGCTTACCATCCTCGGTCAGCGCCGCTTCCATCTTCTGTGCAGCGGCGGGGCGGAAGGTGCCTTGTTTCACGTCATCCTCGCGTGGCCAGATCACTTTGACCGGGCGGCTGAAGGCCTTGGAGCACAGCACCGCATCGCGGACATAGTTCTGCATCAGCGCCGTGCGCCGGCCAAAGCCGCCGCCCATGGTCATCATGTTCAGGCGCACGGCCTCGATCGGGATGCCCAGCGTTTCGGCGGCGGTGCAAGTTGTCCAGCTTTGCGTCTGGGTTCCGGCCCAAACCTCGCCCCCCTGCCCGTCGGCATCGACATCTGCAACAGCGGCCATCGGTTCGATCTGCGCGTGATAGGCGTAACTCGACAGATACATCCGGCTGACCTGACGATCTGCTGCAGCAATCGCGGCGGGTGCGTCACCCTTTTCGGCCCAGACTTCTCCGACGGCCCCCGGCGCATCGGCGGCGGCAGCATATTCGGCGAGCGTCTCGACACTGTTAGAGCGGCGGAGGAGTGAGATTTCAGACCATGTCACATCCAGCAAGGCGCGCGCCCAGCGCGACCCAGAAGCTTTCGGCCACGATCGCTATGCCATCGGGCAAGGCCACAATGTCGATCACACCGGGCACCGCGCGGGCGGCGCTGTCATCAACCTCCGACGCAAGCTCATCTTCGACAGGCGCCCGCAGAACGGCTCCATAGGCCATGTTCGGGACCTCGACATCTACGGCATAAACAGCCTGCCCGATGCTTTTGGCGGGCACGTCGCGGCGCGGCAGATCATGGCCGATAACGTGAAACTGATCGCGAGCCTTCAGCGCCACCGCATCGACATCGGGGACCGTCACCACATCCGCGTCCAGCGCCACCAGATCGCCATAGCTGGCGCTTTGGCCAACAGGGCCGATGACACGGCCCGGCTCGGTCCGCAGGGTGGATTTTCCTACCCCCCACGCGCGCGCGGCGATTTGCAACAGAACACCCCGCCAAAGAACTGATTGCCATGACGGCGGTCATCTTTGTTGAGCTCGATGATCTCGACATCCTTCCAATCGGCCTCCAGTTCTTCCGCCAGGATCTGCGGCAGGGTTGGCCAACTGCTTTGCCCCATCTCGGTCGAGGGGAAGATCACGCTGATATGGCCGTCGGGCTGGATGGGAACCCAATGGTTCGCCTCGATCGGGCCTGTGGCCGCGTTGGAGCGCACCGCACCCAGCCCCGTGGCCCTCATAATAAAGGTCGGCCCGGCAGCACCTTTGAGAAATCTGCGTCTGTTCAGTGTCATCTCATGCCTGCGATGCGGCGCGTTCGACCGCTTTGAAGATCCGGTTATAGGTGCCACAACGGCAGAGGTTCTGGCTCATCTCTTCCTTGATCTCGTCGCGGGTCGGGTTGGGATTGTCCGACAGCAAGGCCGCGGCGCGCATGATATGGCCCGATTGACAATAGCCGCATTGCGGCACCTGCTCGGCCACCCGCGCCTTTTGCAACGGGTGGGTCCCATCAGGCGACAAGCCTTCGATGGTCGTGACGTCGGCCCCGTCCACATCACCCACCGACATCTGGCAGGAGAACATGGCAACCGATCCACATGCACGGTGCAGGCCCCACATTGGGCCGCCCCACGGCCATATTTCGTGCCTTTCAGACCCAGGCTGTCGCGCAGGGCCAGCAGGAGCATTTCGTATTGTGGGTTGTCCACGGTCACGGGTTGACCGTTCAAAGTGAAACTTGTCATGGCGTGGTGTTTCCTCTCGCTATTGGTCAGGGGGCAATGAAGTGCCGAACAACGGGGCCGCTCGGTTCCAACCCGTACTGGAGGAGGTCGACCACGTAACGCATGACGTGATTTCGGCCAGTAGACCCGATCTGGGACGTCTGCGGATCAATGCGCCTTTGTCTTTGGGAGTGCGCGTCTTACCACAACTGATCGACAGTTTCCGGCTGGCATATCCACGCATTGACCTTCAGGTGCATCTGACGGATGCGTTGGTCGACATCATCACCGAAGACTGCGATCTGGCGATCCGTGTCTCACGCCCGCCGCGCGACAAATCGACGATCTGGCGCAAGATTTGCGAGGTGCCGCGTTATCCGGTGGCAGCACCGTCCTTGTTTGACCGGATGCCCATGCCCGATACGCCCGATGACCTCGACCCTGCGCTGATGCTGTCTTACGCCGATAGCGGTGCGCCCGAGATGTGGGAGCTGACAAAAGGCTCGGCAATGCGCAGCGTCAAATTGGGCGGGCATATCGTGTCGAATAACAGGGATTTCCTTTACGGCCTCGCGCGTGCGGGGGCTGGCATTTGCCTGTTGCCCGATTTTCTGGTGCATGAGGAGCTGGATCGCGGCGAGGTTATCCGCGTTCTGCCGGATTGGACGCCACCATCGCTGTGGCTGACATTGTATTATCCGCCATACGAGGTTTTGCCGCCGCTAATCGCCACGTTTTCAGAGTTTTTTGAGACTTGTATCCGCGATGTGGATGGGTTGCTGTTCTGATTAGAAA
>JABSSB010000299.1 GCA_013214715.1 Paracoccaceae bacterium
GCCGGTGTCATCGCCGCCATATCGGTGAAAATCCCGGTCTCCGAAAGGAGTTTCGGCGGGCGCTTCGCCATCAGCGCCTCAATCTGCACCTCGGCCCATGCGCCCTGCGCCAAAACGGCCAGCGCCAGCCCCAACAGCCAGCGCATGTCAGAACATCCCTTCGGTCACGTCCTGCCCCCGGATCACCACCTTTGCAGGCGGCAGGGGCGCGAGATCGGCATCATGTTCGGACAGATCGCGTTCGACGGAATGCAGCCATGTCAGCCCGAAATAGCCAACAAAATCAGCATTGGCATAGACCGTGTCGCCGCTATGGCTGTTGGAATGGATCGAATGCTGCCAATCGCGCGGCAAGCCAAAGGTCAGATAGTGCCGCAGCGGCATCACCCCGTCGAATACGATATCAGGCACCGGCACGCCCAGCACATCGCGCAAAACCGTGCCAAATTCGCTGTCATCAGGCGCATATCCGCCGCGACCAAAGCTGTTATTATGCACATGGATGCGCTTTGGGTTGGGCTGATAGGTTTCATCTTCGGTGTCGCGCACGTAAGAGCCAAACAGGAAATGCGCCGTCTGGTTGTCCTCAAAACGGTTTCCAAACACCTCCACATCCGAATTGGCCATCACCAGCATCCCGGTCCCCGCGGGCACGATGCCTACGATATTGCCTTCGGGCGCGAAATTCGGCGTGTTGTTGTTGACCGAGATATTGTCGAACACCCGCACATGATGCCCGCCCTGCTGAGGAAGGTCCGGCAGATCAAAGATCAGAATGCCGCCGGTGTTATGCTCAAGATGATTGTCATGCACATCGGCGTAATAGGAGTTTTCGATCTCCAGCCCCGCGACATTGTATTCGCCACGGCTGTTGCGCACGATGATGTGCTGCGACTGGCCCACGTAGATACCTGCATCTGACGCGCCAATGGCCACGGCACCATCAATCAACACGTTGCGCGATTGCACGGGATAAAGGCCATAGGCGCCATTGCCGCTATCGGGCCCGTTGGTCCATTCCACCCGCAGATCGATCATGGCGATCCCGTCCACACCCTTGGCCTTCAGCGCATCACCAATCGTGTCCTCGATTGCGAAATCCCGCAGGATTGCGCCATCTCCCGTGACCATCAGCCCCTCAGACCCGCCGGTCTGCCCTTTGAAAGACAGGATCGACGCATCCATCCCGGCCCCGCGCAGGGTCACGTCATCGCTGTCCAACGACAGCTGGTTGCGGATCGGATAGACCCCCGGCGCCAGGACAATCTCATCGCCCGGCTCGGCCCAGATCAGCGCTTCGGTCAGGTCTTCTTCGGCATTTGGCCCCGGCGCAATCTCGATCACGGCGGCGTGCAGCGGCGCGGCTGCCAGCATGGCCAGCGCATAGATGGCTTTCATCATTGTCCCTCCCATTTTGTTTTTATCACAAAACTGTGACCGCGCCGCGCAGGCAGGACAAGCCCCTGACAGGATGACGTCGGGAGAGCCGGCGATTTACCGCCGCCGCAGGATCAATGTCTGCAAGGCCTGCGCAACAGGGCCGATCCGGTCGCTCAAGACCGCGTCGGCCAGCCCGTTGCCGGTCGGTTGCCAATGCGACCGCGCCTGAGAAGCCAGCCAATCCCCCTCCATGGGGCGGTGCATCGCAATGGTCAGATCGGTGTTGAGGAAGGTGAAGTCTTTCAGTGGCGCATTGCCGGAAATCCCATTGCTGCTGTCGGCCAGCGGGCAAAGCTTTTGAAACGCGGACGGCGTTTCGCCGTCGACAATGCCCGGAAAGCGCATCCAGACCGTTTTCGGACCCACACCCGGCCCTTGTCCGGGCGGGTAGCGGATATCGGTGAAATCCGTAAAGCACGGCAAATCATGCGCGCGGGCCAGCGGAAACGCCAAGGGCTCTGCGGTATCGAATTCAATCGCAGGCTCCACCGGGCTGGGCACGGCGCCGATATCCTGCGAGATCAGATGCATGGTATGGCCGGTCACGCAGGTCTTGCCCGCGCGGTCCTGCACCGCCACCTCAGCCGCGGCCACAGACCGGCTTTTGCGCAGGGCCTGCGCTGTGACGGTGATGCCGTCAATCGGCACGGGGCGCAGCAGATCAAGCGTGATGCGCAGGATTTGAAAGGGCGCGGGAAACAGATGCTCGGCCGCGCGCACAGTCAGCGCCGCGACCGGGCCAGCGTGGCAATGCTGTTCCGACCACGGCCCGCGCGCGGCATCATTGCCGATGAACAGATCGCCTTCCTGCCGGAAATAGCTGTGACCTGCGACATTGCTCATGACACCCTCCCCAAGCTGATCGCCGCCAAGCGGCGGGGCCGCAACCTGTCAATCGCGACCCTGCGGCTGATCAATACCCCGACATCGCAAAGCCCGACGCGATGATCACGATCACCGTCAGGATCAGCGCCGGAATACCCGGAGACTCCACGTTATAGGCCTTTTTCAGAGAGTAGGACTGATAGGCAATCGTCAGCCCCATGATCGCCCCGCCGACACCCAGAACGCTGGCCGTTTCAATGGGATAGACGCTCAGCGTGAAATAGACCATCGCCGCCATCGTCACCGCATAGCCGAACAAAAGTGCGGCGATCACCCGATAAAGGACACGCAGCAGCTTCAGCGTCACAGCCGTGGGCTGCTCACCTTGCCCGATATAGGCCTCCCGGTGGTAATTGATCGGCACCGGGCATATGGCATACAGCCCCGCAAGGCAGATAATCGCAAAGGCCGCGAGGCTGAACATGATGGTCGAAAGC
>JABSSB010000003.1 GCA_013214715.1 Paracoccaceae bacterium
CAGGGGCCACCAGCATCGTGTTGGAGCCGATGAAGACATCTGCGCCAATGGTCGTGCGGTGTTTCATCACCCCGTCGTAATTGCAGGTGATCGTGCCCGCGCCGATATTTGTCCGCGCGCCGACATCCGCATCGCCGATGTAACTGAGGTGATTGACCTTTGCGCCCTCATCGATCACGGAGTTTTTGATTTCAACGAAATTGCCGACATGGGTGTTCTCACCCAGCTCAGCGCCGGGGCGCAGGCGGGCATACGGACCGATGATCGCGCCTTGGCTGACATGGCAGCCTTCGAGATGAGAAAAGGCCCGGATGCGCGCGCCGCTTTCAACCGTCACGCCGGGGCCAAAGACGACATTGGGCTCGATCACCGTGTCTCGTCCGATGACCGTGTCGAGCGATAGAAACACCGTTTCCGGCGCCATAAGCGTCACGCCGATCTCAAGCAGATCAGCCCGCGCGCGGGACTGGAACACAGCTTCGGCTGCTGCCAGATCGGTGCGGGAATTCACGCCCAGCGTTTCGCTTTCATCGCAAGCCACCGCGGTCACCGGCAAATCGCGTCCGCGTGCCAGGGCCACGATGTCGGGCAGGTAATATTCCCCCGATGCATTCTCATTGCCGACCTGATCCAAAAGATCGAACAGCAAACCTGCATCGCAGGCCACCAGTCCGGAGTTGCAGAAGGTAATCGCGCGTTCCGCGTCGCTTGCATCCTTGAATTCGACAATGCGTTCCAGACTGTCCCCATCCATGATCAAACGGCCATAGCGCGCCGGATCGGCGGCTTCGAACCCCAGAACCACCACGGCGGCGCGCTGGCGGGCTTCGATCATGCGTTCCAGCGTGTCCGGGCTGATAAAGGGCGTGTCGCCATAAAGGATGACGATGTCTCCTTCAAATCCGGTGAGGGCGTCCCGCGCCTGCGATACCGCATGAGCCGTGCCCAACTGTTCGGTTTGCAAGGCAATGGCGGCGTCTGGGTCGATCTCTTGCGCGGCTTTGGCCACTGCATCGGCGCCATGACCGGCAACGATGACTGTTCGCTGAGGCTCCAGCGCTGCACCTGCCTGCATGGCATGGGCCAGCATCGGCGTTTGCGCGATCGGGTGAAGCACCTTGGGTAAATCCGATTGCATCCGTGTGCCTTTTCCGGCGGCCAGAATGACCAAAGCTGTCGCCATGCGAATTACCCTTTGTCTTTGTTCGGCGCCCGTTTTATCCGCTGCACAGGGCAAGGCAAGCCGGACGCGGATCAAGTTTCGCCACGGATTTGCAACGAATTTGGGCGGAAACGCGCCGAACGCAGCACAGAGGGCGGAATGAAAACAGTTATTTTTGATCTCGACGGCACGCTGGCGGATACATCTGGGGATTTGCTGGCGGCGGCGAATGCCTGTTTTCGCGACATGGGCGCGGGGGATGTTTTGCGGATCGAAAGCGATGCCGGGGTCGCCCTGCGCGGAGGGCGAGCGATGCTGCGGCATGGGCTGGCGCGTTTGGGCAAACCGGACGAAGCTGTCGTGGATCGCTATTACCCGTTTTTGCTGGACGCCTATGACAAAGCGATTGACCGCCATACGGTGCTCTATCCCGGCGCGATGCAGGCAGTGGCGGAGCTTGGTCAGCGTGGGTATGGCGTTGGCATCTGTACCAACAAGCCCGAGGCGTTGGCTCGCAAATTGCTCGTGCGCCTCGGCGTGCTGGAGGATTTTGCATCTCTGATTGGTGCGGATACGTTGCCGGTGCGCAAGCCCGATCCTGAACCTTTGCGCGAAGCCGCGCGTCGCGCCGGCGGCATTGGAGGGCAAACGGTTCTGATCGGTGACAGCGACACCGATCACAAGACCGCGCGCGCCGCGGGGGTGCCTTCTGTGCTCGTTACTTTCGGGCCTTCTGGCAGCGATATGGCGGCGCTTCGGCCTGATGCTCTACTCAACCATTTTGACGATTTGCCGGACCTGATCGACCGACTTTGGCGATAGGCGAGACCACGCGCGCCCGCAGGGCGCGCGCCGGGCCCAACTGGCCCCGCCAGGCGGGAGCGTGCCGCCTCAAGGTGCGTCGCTCAAAAGCTCAAGCAGATCCATTGCAGATCGCGTTTCCAAATCAGAGATCGCGTCGCGGATAGCGGTTGCGCGGTCATGCCCCAAAACCGGGTCGGCCAGATCGTGAAATTTGGTGACCAGTTCCGCATCCGTCGCAGGCGTGTCGTGATCCCAGCGCGGCGTCACCCAAGCGCCTTCCAACCTTTGCCCTTCGCGCAGGACAAGCGCCACGCGCGCCAGTCGTTTCTGTGGAAAGTTTGCATTCGCATGATCTGCTTCCCGCATAACCAGACCCAAAGACAGACGCCGCAGGTCGGGATCGCCGAGATTATCACTCGCCAAATCCTGCGACGTGATTCTGCCGCGCGCCAAAGCGAGTGCACAGGGGAAAGAGGTCGAATATTGCGCCTCTTCCGTGCTGGTCGGGTCCGACATGGCCAACCGGATCGCCTCGTGAAAGCTGTCCACTTCGATCCGCTCGACATCTGTCGCGCTCACCTCATTTGCGCAGGCCAAGGCCAGAACGCCCTCGATCGGTGCCTGGGCCCAGCGGCAGACTGGATAGGGTTTGAAATACTGATCAAGGATCAACCAGCGAGGTCCCAGATCCCGCCAGTATTCCAGCGCCTCTTCGATGGTGATCGCGGAGGCTCCGGAAAAGCCCGCCGGTGCCAGTTGGATGGCAGACATCCCGGCCATCGCCCCCCATCCGGCGCCTTCTTTCAACATGGTGGGGTGATCAATGCATCGTATCATTTGACTGCGCGGCCCATGATACTCGGCGATGCCCATCGCGTGGCGTGTTTGCTCAGCGTTCAGCGTCCAGCGTCCAGCGCCTCGCCCCCGCCGCTGCCACCATGGTCGCACCCCAGCTGACCGAGGTATGGTAATCCGGCACCGTGCCATGCTGCGAAAGGGCCACTCGGCACCCAATCTCATAGCCCAACACGAGGGCGGTCAGAAAAGCCTCCCCGCTGATCTCATTGCGCTGCGCCAACCCAAGTAATCCTGCGACAAGCGGGGCCCCTACATGGCCCTTGGCCGGGTTGAACCCGTCATGGTCATCCAGCGCGTCAATGGTCATGCCTGCTGCCAAAGCGACCCCGGCGGGCGAAGCTGGCTGACCGTCAAACATCATGCGCCCGGTGCCGCCAAAACTCTCAGCGGCATGATCCCGGATGATCCGGCTCAGTCGGGTGTCCAGCCCTCCGGCGCCGACGCCCAGCGTATCCATGAGGCAGCGCCGCGCCTGGTTTTGCACACTGGCGGGCAGTAGATCTTGGATCATGTCCAAGGGTTTCATCCTTGCAGCCTGCGCGGTGGCGCGAAACATGGCTGGCCCATTTGCGACATCCCGCCGCCCATCTGGGCTGCGCCCAATCGGCCTCTTGACCCTGCGCGGTGCCGCGCTTCATAGCTGGTACATGACCGAGATATTCGCAGGCAGCTTTACGCAACAGGATCCGCTTCCTCAGGAAGCGCTCGATGCCGCTATGGCGGTGTTGGGACATGGGCGTATTCACCGCTATAATGTGGCCGAAGGCGAGACGGCAGAGGCCGCCTTGCTGGAACAGGATTTCGCCGTGCTGACCGGCGCGCGCTATTGTCTCGCGGTTGCCTCGGGCGGCTATGCCATGACCACGGCGCTCCGCGCTGTGGGGATCGGGCATGGTGACAAGGTTCTGTCCAATGCTTTCACACTTGCCCCTGTGCCCGGCGCTATTGCCGCTGTCGGGGCGGAGCCTGTCTTTGTCGGTGTGACTGAAGACCTGACGATTGATCTCAACGATCTTGAGGCCAAGGCTGACCAGGCGCGGGTTCTGCTGCTCAGCCATATGCGTGGGCATATTTGTGACATGGACCGGTTGATGGCGATCTGCGATGCGGCTGGGATCACCGTGATCGAAGACTGCGCCCATACTATGGGTGCGGCATGGCGTGGCGTGGCGTCAGGACGGCATGGGCGCGTTGGCTGTTATTCGATGCAGACCTACAAACATGTCAATTCCGGTGAGGGTGGCTTTCTGATCACCGATGACGAAGAGATCGCGGCGCGCGCCATTCTGATGTCCGGGTCATACATGCTCTATGAGCGGCATCTTGCCTCCCCCGCACCAGAGGTGTTCGAGCGGTTCAAATACGACATGCCAAATATCTCAGGCAGAATGGACAATTTGCGTGCAGCAATTTTGCGCCCTCAGATTGCGCGGCTCGACGAACAGGTCGCGCGCTGGAATGATCGGTATCGCGCTTTGGAAAACGGTTTGCGCGGAACGCCGGGCCTTGCGGTGATTGACCGCCCTGAACACGAAGCATATGTCGGCTCATCCATACAGGTTCTGCTTCTGGACTGGGCAGTGGATCGCATCCGTGAGGTGGTCAGTCGCTGTGCTGCACGTGGTGTCGAGCTAAAATGGTTTGGGGCCAATGAACCGGTCGGGTTTACGTCCAAATATGATCAATGGCGTTATGCCGCGTCCGAGCCGATGCCAGCCTCGGATCGTATCCTCGCAGGGTTGCTGGATATGCGTGTGCCGCTGAGTTTCAGTCTCGATGATTGCGCCCTGATTGCGCGGATCATACGGGCAGAAGTTGGGGCCGTGTATCAGACCGGGCCAGCCTGATAATTTGCGTCTATCGGCTTCAGACTCACCAAAGCAGCAGCCTCAGAGCCGTCCTCGTAGGATCCCGTGCTGCCGGACCGTTGCGTCCGACGCAAGGACAATAGTCGTATCCCCACGCCAACGCGTGGGGCCCCGCGGCGATTGCCCTTGCCCCGGCCACCTCGGCCCGGCTTTCGGGGCTCAGGCGAGGACGGCTCCTGAGCAGCGGCGTTGACGGTGGCGGGGATTCGGGTTAATGAACGATTGTTCAATAAATCCGGTTGGGAGGTCGGACCATGTTTCTTGCCACGATGCAGTTTGACCTGGGCGAAGATGTGAATGCGCTGCGCGAAGCGGTGCATCGCTGGGCGCAGGAGCGGGTAAAGCCCATGGCGAGCGAGGTGGACAAGACCAATGTCTTTCCGTCCGAGCTTTGGCGAGAGATGGGCGATCTGGGCATTCTGGGCGTGACCGTGCCCGAGGAATATGGCGGCGCTGATATGAGCTATCTCGCGCATACGGTTGCGATCGAAGAAGTGGCGCGGGCGTCGGCCTCGGTGTCCTTGTCCTATGGGGCGCATTCGAATCTCTGCGTCAATCAGATCAAGCTGAACGGCTCGGACGCGCAGAAGGCAAAATATCTGCCCAAGCTGGTATCGGGGGAGCATGTGGGCGCGCTGGCCATGTCCGAGGCTTCGGCGGGCTCGGACGTGGTCTCGATGAAACTGCGGGCTGAGAAGCGCAACGATCATTACCGTCTGAACGGGACCAAATACTGGATCACCAATGGGCCGGATGCTGACACGCTGGTGGTTTACGCCAAGACAGATCCCGAGGCCGGGCCGCGTGGGATCACGGCCTTCCTGATCGAAAAAGAGATGACTGGATTTTCCACCAGCCCGCATTTCGACAAGTTGGGAATGCGCGGGTCCAATACGGCCGAGCTGATTTTCGAAGATGTCGAAGTGCCGTTTGAAAATGTGCTGGGCGAAGAGGGGCGCGGCGTCAATGTGCTGATGTCCGGGCTGGATTATGAACGCGTCGTACTGGCCGGCATCGGCACCGGGATTATGGCGGCCTGCATGGATGCGATCATGCCGTATATGGCCGAACGCAAGCAGTTCGGGCAGCCCATCGGGTCCTTCCAGCTGATGCAGGGCAAGATTGCAGATATGTATACAGCTATGAATTCTGCGCGGGCTTATGTTTATGAGGTTGCAAAGGCCTGTGACCGCGGTGACGTGACCCGTCAGGATGCGGCGGCCTGCTGTCTGTATGCCTCGGAAGAGGCGATGAAACAGGCGCATCAGGCTGTTCAGGCGATGGGCGGTGCAGGCTATATGAATGACAGCGACGTCTCTCGCTTGTTCCGGGATGCCAAGCTGATGGAGATCGGCGCCGGCACGTCTGAGATCCGGCGCATGCTGGTCGGGCGTGAATTGATGGGCGCGATGTGCTGAACCATGGCTTTGCCGGGGCTCAAGAAGGACGGGTCGTGGGATCTGCCTGAGCGGCTGAACATGGCGGCGCAGGTGCTGCACGGGGCAGATGATCGGCTGGCAATTCTGGATCTGAGTGATGGGCAGTCTCGCAGTGTCTCGCGCGGCGAGTTGCTGGCACAAACCGAAACTCTCGCGCGGGGATTGCAAGAGCGTGGCGTGGCGCGGGGTGACCGCGTCGGCGTTTTGCTGGGGCAGGGGGCGGCGTGTGTCGCGTCGCATCTGGCAATCTGGTGGCTGGGCGCGATTTCCGTGCCTCTGTTCAAACTGTTCAAACGGGACGCGCTTGCAAGTCGCATTTCCGATGCCGGGCTGGGTTTGGTTCTGACAGATGCAGAAGGGGCAGGTTTGCTGGGTGATCTGGCAAAGCCTTTGATGGTGTCCGAAGTGAGCCGCAACGGGCCTGCACTGCCCATCGCCCAGACCGGGCCGGACGATCCTGCCATCCTGATCTATACCTCTGGCACGACCGGCGCACCCAAGGGCGCATTGCACGGCCATCGGCTGTTGACCGGCCACCTGCCGGGGGTGGTGTTGAGCCATGATCATTTGGGCCAGCCGGGTGATTGCCTTTGGACCCCCGCCGATTGGGCTTGGATCGGGGGGCTGTTTGATGTGGCCTTGCCCGGTCTGGCTTTGGGCGTGCCTGTTGTCGCCGCGCGGCTAGACAAATTCACTCCGGAAGGTGCGGCGCAGGTCATCGCAGCGGGTGATGTGCGCAATGTTTTCTTTCCACCCACCGCGCTGCGGATGTTGAAGGCGGCGGATGTCAGCTTGCCCGGTCTGCGGTCCGTGGCCTCGGGAGGGGAGCCATTGGGCGCGGAAATGCTGGATTGGGGGCGGCAGACGCTGGGCGTGACGATCAATGAATTCTACGGCCAGACCGAATGCAACATGATCGTGTCGAGCTGCGCGGCTGATTTCCCAGCGCGGCCCGGTGCGATGGGGCGGCCTGTGCCCGGGCATGAGGTCGAGGTGATCGATGCAAACGGCCAGCCGGCAGGGGCAGAGGGCGATATTGCCGTGCGGCGCGGCTCAGCCTCGATGATGTTGCGCTACTGGAACAAACCGCAGGCCACGCAAGACAAGTTTCGCGGGGATTGGATGCTGACCGGGGATCGCGGCCAGCGCGACAGGGATTGCATCCGCTTTGTCGGACGCGAGGATGATGTGATCACCTCGGCAGGGTATCGGATCGGTCCGGCCGAGATCGAAGACTGCCTGCTCACTCATCCGGCGGTTGCCACCGTTGGCGTGGTGGGCAAGCCCGACGCGCTGCGCACTGAGATTGTCAAAGCCTATGTCGTGTTGAAACCCGGCACTGATGCGACCACCAAGACCTTGCAAGACTGGGTCCGCGACCGGCTGACATCCTATGCGTTTCCGCGCGAAATCGCCTTTGTCGACGCGTTGCCGATGACGGTGACCGGCAAGGTAATCCGCAAGGCACTGAAGGCGCGTGCCGCGACAGAATTGGAGGAGATATGAAGCTCACATCCTCGGCCATTCCCACGTCGGAGACGTTCAAGACCAACCGTGCAGCACATCTGGAGGCGCTGTCCGAAATCCGCGAAGCGGCAGAGGCGGCGGCTTTGGGCGGCGGCGAAAAATCCCGCGCCCGGCATGTGGCGCGCGGCAAGATGCTGCCGCGTGACCGGGTGGCCGGTCTGCTGGACCCCGGATCACCGTTTCTGGAAATCGGTGCAACGGCGGCGCATGACATGTATGACAAGGCTGCTCCCGCCGCCGGTGTCGTGGCCGGGATCGGGCGGGTGCATGGGCAGGATGTGATGGTCGTGTGCAATGATGCCACCGTCAAAGGCGGCACATATTATCCGATCAGCGTCAAGAAACACCTGCGCGCACAGGAGATCGCCGCCGAATGCCATCTGCCATGCGTCTATCTGGTCGATAGTGGCGGCGCCAACCTGCCCAATCAGGATGAGGTCTTCCCCGACCGTGACCATTTCGGGCGCATCTTCTACAACCAAGCCAATATGTCGGCCCAGGGCATCCCGCAGATCGCGGTGGTCATGGGGTCCTGCACGGCGGGCGGGGCCTATGTGCCGGCCATGTCCGACGTGACGATCATCGTGAAAGAACAAGGCACCATCTTTCTGGCCGGCCCACCTTTGGTCAAGGCGGCCACAGGTGAAGTTGTCAGCGCCGAAGATCTGGGCGGCGGCGATGTGCATACCCGCCTGTCGGGTGTAGCGGATTACCTTGCCGAAGATGATGCCCATGCGCTGGAATTGGCCCGACGGGCACTCGGCCATCTGAACAGGGCCAAACCTCAAACAGTGGATTGGCAAAGCCCGGAAGAGCCTGCCTATGACCCAGAAGAGATCCTGGGCGTCGTCCCAGCCGATCTGCGCACGCCCTACGACATCCGCGAGGTGATCGCCCGACTGGTGGATGGCTCGCGTTTTGATGAGTTCAAGCCCCGCTTTGGCGACACGCTGGTCACAGGCTTTGCGCATGTTCAGGGATGCCCCGTGGGGATCATTGCCAATAACGGCGTGCTCTTTTCCGAGGCGGCCCAGAAAGGCGCGCATTTCGTCGAGCTTTGCAGCCAGCGCAACATCCCACTGGTCTTTTTGCAAAACATCACCGGCTTCATGGTCGGACGGAAATACGAAAATGAAGGCATCGCCCGGCATGGGGCCAAAATGGTCACGGCGGTGGCCACCACCTCGGTCCCGAAGATCACCATGCTGGTGGGCGGCTCGTTCGGGGCTGGCAATTACGGCATGGCCGGACGCGCTTATCAGCCACGCTTCCTGTGGACCTGGCCCAACAGCCGGATTTCGGTCATGGGCGGAGAGCAGGCAGCCGGCGTGCTGGCCACCGTCAAACGCGACGGGATCGAGCGCGCGGGCGGCAGTTGGTCGGCGGAGGAAGAAACCGCCTTCAAACAGCCCACGATCGACATGTTCGCCCGGCAATCGCACCCGCTTTATGCCTCTGCCCGGCTTTGGGATGATGGAATCATCGACCCGCGCAAAAGCCGTGACGTGTTGGGGTTAAGTCTGTCTGCGGCGCTGAATGCGCCTATTGCGCCGACACGTTTCGGCATTTTCCGCATGTGAGGGCCAAAATGCCTACGATTGTAGTAATTGCGTCCAAAAAACTTCATAATTCATTGCTCAGGTGTGCCATCTGCTCAAAGACTGCCACCAAGAATGACCATAAAAAACACAACCAAAGAGAGTTTCGCGCCGCGATTCCCGCTGCCTGCCAATGGCGGGGTCCGGTTCGAAAAACCCCGCAACAAAGACTGGATCCTCTCCCCGGCGCAGCGCCGCGCAGGCTGGCGTCGCGCTGTGCGTCGGGGGCTGACGCTGACGCTGTTTCTGGCTGCCGTGCCCGTTGGGATGGAGCTGGCGGGCGTGATGCCCGAAAGGGTCACAGAGCTGGCCTGCGCCAAGCTGGAGAAAACCTGGGTGCCTGGCAAAGCCGCGTTATGCGGGGATGTCTATCAGATCGCTTTGAACGACTGACGCGGCGCGCCTTTGGGGAGGCGTGCCATGTTTGAGCGTATCTTGATCGCCAATCGCGGAGAGATTGCCTGCCGCGTTATCCGTTCGGCCCGCGCCAACGGCATAGCTACCGTTGCGGTCTATTCCGATGCTGATGCCGACGCGCTGCACGTGGCGCTGGCGGATCGGGCGGTCTGCATTGGCGGGGCCGCGCCGGCTGACAGTTATCTGCGCGCAGATGCAATCATCAGCGCCGCTCTGGAAACCGGGGCGCAGGCGATCCATCCCGGCTATGGGTTTTTGTCTGAAAACCCCGATTTCGTCGAAGCAGTCGAAGCGGCGGGCCTTGTGTTCATCGGCCCATCCTCTGATGCCATTCGCGCGATGGGTCTGAAAGATGCCGCCAAGGCCCTGATGGAAAAAGCGGGCGTGCCGGTGGTGCCCGGCTATCACGGCGACAACCAGGACCCCGGCTACCTCGCCGAGCAGGCCGAGCAAATTGGCTATCCTGTTCTGATCAAGGCCGTCGCGGGCGGCGGCGGCAAAGGCATGCGGCTGGTCGAGGCACCGGAGGAGTTTGCCGAGGCGCTGGACAGCGCGCAAAGTGAGGCGCAGACCGCCTTTGGCAACCCGGCCGTTCTGGTTGAGAAATACATCCTCAAACCTCGGCACATTGAAGTGCAGGTTTTCGGCGACGGCACAAGCGCGGTACATCTGTTCGAACGCGACTGTTCGCTGCAGCGGCGTCATCAGAAGGTCATTGAAGAAGCGCCAGCCCCCGGCATGACGCCGGAAACCCGGGCCGCGATGGGGGCCGCCGCCATACGCGCCGCCGAAGCCATTGGCTATAAGGGTGCGGGCACGGTCGAATTCATTGTCGATGGCTCAAACGGCCTGCGACCGGATGGGTTCTGGTTCATGGAAATGAACACGCGGCTGCAGGTGGAACACCCGGTGACCGAAGCGATCACCGGTGTTGATCTGGTCGAATGGCAACTCCGCGTGGCTGCAGGAGAGCCGTTGCCAGCCATGCAAGAGGATTTGTCCATCACCGGCCATGCATTTGAGGCACGGATTTATGCCGAAGATGTCCCGGCGGGGTTTTTGCCCGCCACGGGGCAGCTGACACATGTTGATTTCCCAAGGACGGCCCGGACCGACAGCGGCGTGCGGGCCGGGGATGTGATTTCGCCCTGGTATGATCCGATGATCGCCAAGCTGGTGGTGCATGGCCCAACGCGAGAGATTGCTCTGCGCCAGCTGGATCACGCGCTGCGCCAGACCAAGCTGGCTGGGGTGACCACGAACACATCTTTCCTGCGGCTTCTGTCGGTTCAGCCGGATTTCGTGGCAGGCGATGTCGACACAGGACTGATTGCGCGACATCTGGATGTTTTGTCCGCACAGCCAGTGGCCTGCACCAAGGCGCGGACCGTGGCGGCCTTGGCGGCACTGGATTTGTTTGAGCCGTTGCCCGCGCAGGCCGGGTTCAGCCTTTGGGGGGATCTGTCGCGGCGCGTGACACTGACCCATCAGGATGAGACCTTCGATATGCTGCTGCGCGTCGTTTCCGCCGACCATATCGAAGCTGAGGGGCCGGATTTCCAATGGTCGCTGCGCCATCGTGGCGGCGATTGGTGGATTGGCGACACAAGGCTGGCCGCCACGGTCTATCGCGACAGCACCGAACTGGTGGTGTTCTGGGGCAATGGGTACAGGTTTGAGGTGTTTGATCCCTTGGCCTCGGCTGCAGAGGCTGGCGGTGACCCTGATCTGATCGCTGCGCCGATGCCGGGTCTGGTCAAACTGATGGCCGCAGCGGTTGGGCAACAGGTTGCCAAAGGGGATCGGCTGGCGGTGCTGGAAGCCATGAAGATGGAGCATTCCCTGACCGCGCCTCGAGATGGGGTCGTTGCCGAGGTCATGTCCGAGACTGGCGCACAGGTGGAAGCCGGGGCGATCCTGTTGCGGCTGGCGGAGCTTTGATCGACAGTTGCGCCGAGGGCAAGGAAGCTCTTGGGTATTTGAGAAGCAAAGAAGCAGCGGCGCTGCACGGGCTTGTCAGGGGCATCTGGCTGTCCGATGCTGAACGCCATTCAAGGGGAGGGGTGGCATGTTAGGCGATGTCGAGATTTTCGAAGTGGGTCCGCGCGACGGCTTGCAGAATGAGGCCCGCGATATTCCTGTGGCCGAAAAGGTGGCGCTTGTCGATTGTCTGAGCCAGGCAGGGTTCCGGCGCATCGAAGTGGCGAGTTTCGTCAGCCCGAAATGGGTGCCGCAGATGGCAGGATCGGCCGAGGTGTTGGCCGGGATCACGCGCGCTGCGGGCACGCGCTATGCCGCGCTTACGCCGAATATGCGCGGCTATGACGATGCCCGCGCGGCCGGGGCTGATGAGGTGGCGGTATTTTTGTCAGCCTCCGAAGGGTTTTCCAAAGCCAATGTGAATGCCACGATTGACGAAAGCTTCGAAAGGATCGTTCCCCTGCTTGAGGCCGCGCGCCATATCGACCTGCCGGTGCGCGGCTACGTCTCTTGCGTTGTGGAGTGTCCCTATGATGGGCCGGTGGCTCCGGAGGCGGTCGCGCGTGTGGCTGATCGGCTATTTGGGCTGGGCTGCTATGAAGTTTCGCTGGGTGACACGATTGGGAAAGGGCGTCCCGATAACATTGCCAAGATGCTTCTGGCGGTGCGCGATGTTGTGCCGGTGGGGCGTTTGGCCGGGCATTATCACGACACTGATGGGCGCGCCTTGGAAAACATCGACGCCTCTTTGGCTTTGGGGGTGCGCGTGTTTGACGCCGCGGTTGGTGGCTTGGGGGGCTGCCCCTATGCGCCGGGCGCATCGGGTAATGTCGCAACTGAAGCCGTTGCGGCGCATTTGCAGCGGCTGGGCTATGATACCGGGCTGGATCTTTACGTGATCGACCAAGCCGCAGCGATGGCGCGGGCCATGCGGGGGGCAGCCTGATGTATCAGACAATTGCCGTTGCGCAGGACGCACGGGGCGTGGCAACGGTGACTTTGAACCGTCCTGACAAACATAATGCCATGTCGGCTGAAATGATCGCAGATCTGACCAATGTCGCCTCAGCCTTGGGGAGCGATCCTGCCGTGCGCGTTGTGGTCCTGACCGGCGCGGGACGGAGCTTTTGCGCCGGCGGCGACCTGCGCTGGATGCAGGGGCAAATGGCGGCTGACCCCGGCACGCGCTTTGCCGAGGCGCGCAAGCTGGCCGAGATGTTGCAGGCGCTGAATCAGATGCCCAAACCACTGATCGGGGCCGTGCAGGGCAATGCTTTCGGAGGTGGTGTGGGGCTGGCATCGGTGTGTGATGTGGCCATAGGCGTGCAGGGTCTGCGCATGGGCCTGACCGAAACCCGTCTGGGTCTGATCCCTGCCACTATCGGCCCCTATGTCCTCGCTCGAATGGGGCAGGCCATGGCGCGACGTGTCTTCATGTCCGCCCGCTTGTTTGACGCGGATGAAGCCGTGACGCTTGGGCTCTTGGCGCGTGTTGTTGCGCCTGAGGCGTTGGCTGAGGCGGTGGAACAGGAGGTTCTGCCCTATCTGTCCTGCGCGCCGGGCGCTGTCGCCTCGGCCAAGGCGTTGGCGTTGAGTTTTGGTGAGGCCGTGGATGACGCCACGATCGACCGCACGATCGCTGCCCTTGTCGCGCGTTGGGAAACCGATGAGGCCAAGGAAGGCGTCGGCGCCTTTTTCGACAAGCGCAAGGCGAGTTGGACGCTCTGAGCACTGAGATTTGTGATCACAAATAAAACTGCGTCGATTCACCCGCGTGAATCGCGTCGGGATTTGTTGACCCTGCCGCATCGCGGCGTTACAGGTTCCGCCAATATGCCCGGAGCTTGGGGACATGGTTGTCCCCCTGCGCCCTGACGCAATATGAAGGAGCTCACGCGTGGAAGAGATGTTGCGGGAATACCTCCCGATCCTGGTCTTCCTGGCCATTGCCATCGCGCTTGGCCTGATCCTGATCCTTGCGGCCGTCGTGATTGCGGTGCGCAATCCAGATCCTGAAAAGGTTAGCGCATATGAATGCGGGTTCAACGCGTTCGACGATGCACGGATGAAATTCGATGTCCGGTTCTACCTTGTGTCGATCCTGTTCATCATTTTTGATCTCGAGATCGCATTTCTGTTTCCCTGGGCGGTGGCGTTCAAGGATATCTCGATGGTCGGCTTTTGGTCGATGATCGTCTTCCTGATCGTGCTGACGGTTGGCTTTGCCTATGAGTGGAAGAAGGGGGCTCTGGAATGGGAGTGATGACCGGGGCCAACACGGCAGGCGCGGACAAGGACGCGGCCACGCAGGCGCTGAATGCCGAGTTGCAGGATAAAGGCTTTCTGCTGACCTCGTCGGAAAGCATCATCAACTGGGCACGCACCGGGTCGCTGCACTGGATGACCTTTGGGTTGGCCTGCTGCGCGGTTGAGATGATGCATGTCTCGATGCCGCGCTATGATGCGGAGCGTTTTGGGATCGCGCCGCGCGCCTCTCCTCGTCAGTCGGATGTGATGATCGTGGCCGGGACGTTGACCAACAAGATGGCGCCGGCACTGCGCAAGGTCTATGACCAGATGCCTGAGCCGCGCTACGTGATTTCGATGGGCTCCTGTGCGAATGGCGGCGGCTATTACCACTATTCCTATTCGGTGGTGCGCGGCTGTGACCGCATCGTGCCTGTCGATATTTATGTGCCCGGCTGCCCGCCGACTGCCGAAGCGCTGCTGTATGGCATCATGCAATTGCAACGCAAAATCCGCCGCACCGGGACGCTGGTGCGCTAACTAGCACGCCGCGCGGGGCAGTGGCCTTGCGTGGCAACGGAAGACGACCAAAGTCTGGAGGCCCGCGAATGAGCGACGCAATGGCAGAACTGGGTGCCTATATCGAAGCCAAGCGCCCAGATAGTGTTCTGGGCTGGGACGTGGCGCATGACGAACTGACCATCGAAGTGGTGCCGTCCAGCATCGCGGGATTTGTCGAATTTCTCAAATCAGATCCCAGCTGCCGGTTTTCCACTCTCATCGACATCACTGCCGTGGATTACCCGGAACGGGTCAAACGGTTCGACGTGATCTATCACTTCTTGTCGATGTATCAGAACACACGCATCCGCCTGCGACTGCAGGTCCGCGAGGATGAAATGGTCGCCTCGATCACTGACATTCATCCCTGTGCCAACTGGTTCGAGCGCGAAGTGTTTGACATGTTTGGCCTGCTGTTTTCGGGCCATCCGGACCTGCGCCGTATCCTGACGGATTACGGCTTTCGCGGCTATCCTTTGCGCAAGGATTTCCCGACAACTGGCTATGTCGAAATGCGTTATGACGAAGCGCAAAAACGCTGCATCTACGAACCGGTGAGCCTTGTGCAGGAATACCGTCAGTTCGATTTCATGAGCCCTTGGGAAGGCGCTGAATACATTTTGCCCGGCGATGAAAAGCAGGAGCAGGAAGGTAAGTGATGCGACGCGGCGGCGATCCTTTTTATGCGCAGACTTGCGGAGCCTTCGGGCCGCGGCTTTGCCTGCGCGTGACGAGGGCGGTCTGATGCAAATGCACGCCAGCGCGCGCGCGCAATTGGGCGCTTTTGATGCGATGTTCTACTGCATAGGGGCGCAACGTTCGGGAACAACATGGCTGTATCGGCAACTGTCGAAGGCTCCGGACATCCACATGCCGTCCAAGGAAGTGCATTACTGGGACAGCGTGCGCGCGCCTTATCGATATTGGGATGATATGGGGCAGGGTTCGGCGCGCTCTGTGTCCGCGCGGCTACGCCCGGTATTGCAGGCGATCCGACACCGTGACCCCGGCGCATATCGGGCTGAACGGGCGCGCTTGGCGATGCGTCAGGCCGATCCGGCGGATGCATCGGCCTATGCGACCTATCTGTGCCAAAATGCCGGAGCGGCCCGCATTGTGGGTGATATGACGCCGTCTTACGCGCTTTGCGCAGCGTCGACCTTCAGCGAAATGGCCGGGCTGCATGACAGGACACGGTTCCTGTTTTTAATGCGCGATCCGGTGGATCGGTTCCTGTCTGGGCTGGCGCTTCGGTACCGTGGGTCACTCGCGTACCGCCATGATAGTGCAACCCGCGCGCGGCTGATCGAAGAGGCGCTGAATGACCCTCACAACCCCGATCTGCGCCGCTCACGCTATGATGAAACGTTGACCCGGCTTTATGATGCGGTGCCGCGCGACTGCGTACTGCCGGTCTTTTTCGAAGACCTTTTCACCCAATCCACCATGGATGGGATCTGCGATTTCCTTGGCATGTCACGCCTGGTCTGCGATGCCACGACCAAGGTCAATGCTTGGCCGGGCACGTCTTTGACCGTGCCCGATGCTCTGGTCGATCTGGTCGAAAACCGCCTTGCCGGCACGTATCATGCGGTCGCGCACCGGCTGGGCGATCTGCCACGCGCATGGCGGCGGCCACCACAGGGCGCGGAGATTGTGTCTTTGAACAGCCACGCGGAACAGGAGGCAATGTGATGCATTTTGGCGGCTTTTTCGGGTGGCTGATCCTCAGCATCGCGATGATCGTGCCCATGGTCAAACTCCTCCCGTTTTTCGGGATCGACAAACGCTGGGCTTTTGCCTGCTTCATTCCTCTGGCGCCGGTTGTCCTGCTTTGGATGATGGCGTTGAAACTGCAAGATCTGGAGAAACTGTGATGGACGGATCCAAAGGGTTCGAAGACGCCCAGACAGGCGAACAGAAGATCCGCAACTTCAACCTGAATTTCGGACCTCAGCACCCGGCCGCGCATGGCGTGCTAAGGCTTGTGCTGGAACTCGATGGCGAGATCGTTGAGCGCTGTGATCCGCATATCGGGCTGCTCCATCGCGGCACCGAAAAGCTGATGGAAAGCCGCACCTATCTGCAGAACCTGCCCTATTTCGACCGGCTGGACTATGTCGGCACGATGAACCAGGAACATGCCTGGTGCCTGGCGATCGAAAAGCTGACGAAGACCGAAGTCCCGCGCCGGGCGCAGTTGATCCGCGTGCTTTATTGCGAGATCGGGCGCATCCTGAACCACCTTCTGAACGTGACCACGCAGGCGATGGATGTGGGCGCGCTGACCCCGCCGCTTTGGGGCTTTGAAGAGCGTGAAAAGCTCATGGTCTTCTATGAGCGTGCCTGTGGTGCCCGTTTGCACGCAGCCTATTTCCGCCCCGGCGGCGTGCATCAGGATCTGCCGGACGCGCTGCTGGATGATATCGAGGAATGGACCCACACATTCCCGTCCGTTCTGGACGATATCGACGAACTGCTGACCGAAAACCGCATCTTCAAACAGCGCAACGTCGATATCGGCATCGTGTCCGAAAAGGACGTGCTGGAATGGGGCTTTTCGGGTGTCATGGCGCGCTCGGCCGGAATGGCGTGGGATTTGCGTCGTGCGCAACCCTACGAATGCTACAATGAATTCGATTTCCAGATCCCCGTCGGCACCAAGGGCGATTGCTATGATCGCTACCTGATGCGGATGGAGGAGATGCGCCAATCCATCCTGATCATGCGTCAGGCCGTGGCCAAGCTGCGCGAAACGCCTGGCGACATTCTGGCGCGCGGCAAGCTGACCCCGCCGAAACGGTCGGATATGAAAACCTCGATGGAAAGCCTGATCCACCATTTCAAACTCTACACCGAAGGCTTCCATGTGCCGGAGGGAGAGGTCTATGCCGCCGTTGAAGCGCCCAAAGGTGAATTTGGCGTCTATCTCAAGGCCGATGGCACCAACCGCCCCTATCGCGCCAAGTTGCGCGCGCCGGGCTATCTGCATCTGCAGGCCATGGACCATCTGGCCAAAGGTTATCAGTTGGCCGATGTCTCGGCGATCATCGGAACGATGGATATCGTGTTCGGAGAGATCGACCGCTGATGTTCGAAACCGGTTGGCATATCGCGGCCTGGGCCTGCGGCGGCGTCACGGTGGCGCTGCTCCTGACCATGTCCTATGCGTTCTGGCAAAGCCCCGAAAAGGGTTTTGAGATGACGACGCATCGGCTGGAGCAATTGCCATCCGTCATGTCGGATCGGTATTTCGTTTGGGCGGCATTGGTCGCCTTCATGATCTGGTATGGCGATCTGGCCGTGCTGGCAGCCTTTTTTGTCGTCGGTGCATTCTTTGTCGTCGGTGCATTCATGGGGCTGGCCGATAGCTATATTTACGCGCGGCGCGGTCTGCCGCATTGGAACCACACCTTTTCGGGCCTGTTGTCGATAGCCGCGTTTGGCATCGTCATGACCGCCCTCGCCAAGACAGGAGCCGCCTGATGCTGCGTCGTCTGCACCCTGAACAACCTGATAGTTTCGCCTTTACGCCGGCCAATCTGGCTTGGGCCGAAGCGCAGATCACCAAATACCCCGAAGGCCGCCAGGCCAGCGCGATTATACCGCTGCTTTGGCGCGCGCAGGAGCAGGAAGGCTGGCTGACCCGCCCGGCGATTGAAACCGTGGCCGACATGCTGGGCATGGCCTATATTCGCGCGCTCGAAGTGGCGTCGTTCTACTTCATGTTTCAGCTGCAACCGGTTGGATCTGTGGCGCATATCCAGATCTGCGGCACGCTGTCCTGTATGATCTGCGGGGCCGAAGATCTGGTCGCGGTTTGCAAAGAGAAGATCGCCGCCAAGCCGCATGAGCTGTCGGCAGATGGCAAACTGTCCTGGGAAGAGGTGGAATGCCTTGGCTCCTGCGCCAATGCGCCAATGGCGCAGATCGGCAAAGACTATTACGAAGATCTGACCGCTGCCCGGCTGGGCGAGATTATGGACGAATTGGTTGCGGGCAAAGTGCCTGTGCCCGGCCCGCAGAATGGTCGCTACGCGGCTGAGCCGCTAAAGGGCCTGACCTCGCTCACCGAGCATGAGAGCGGCAAGACACAATATAACGCCAGCGTGCAACTGGCGACCGATATCGGGGACAGCGTGAAACGGATCGATGGCACCGAAGTACCTTTGGTGACGCCTTGGACGAAAGACGCCTGATCGTTGCGGCAAAAGACGCTAGGATAGAAGGCGTCTGAGTTTAGCGAGGAGAGGAATGGACATGACACCGGATTGGGACAAACTGGACAAGAAGATCGTCGCCATGGGCGTGGGCCTTGGCGGCCTTGGCTTTGTGATGATGCTGATCTTCACGGATTACAGTGTGTTTGGCGCGATTCTGACCGCTCTGATTGCGAGTGGGCTGTTTATCGTGTTTGGGCAGGGTGCCATCGGCAAAGATCTGACCGATTTGAAAGACGAGGCGCCCGCAGCGGCTGCGGTCGCAACGACACCAGCGCCCGAACCGACGCCAGCGCCCGAACCGACGCCAGCGCCGCAGGCCGAGCCGACACCAGAACCCGCTGCAGATACAGCAACGTCGGATGAATCAGCCGTCAAACCCTCGACGGTTTTGCCCGGAGAGGCTGATCTGGCAGCTCGCAAGGGCGAATGGAAGTATGAGGCCAAGGACTAACCCATGAACAGCGACCTGGACAAACGCCTTGCGGCAAAGGGACGTCACGTGTCGATCGTGATTGCCGTCACGATGGTGCTCTGGGTCGTGTTCAATCTATTTCTCGGTCCGGCGCTTGGGCTGCCGGGCCGATATGCCCTTCTGATCGACTTTGCTGCTTTGGCGGGTCTGATCTATGCGGGGGTCAACATCATTCAACTCCGGCGGATGCGCCGGGACAGCCAAGGGTGATCGCACGATGCTGCAGGATCAGGACCGGATCTTTACCAATCTTTACGGGATGCATGAGCGCAGCCTGGCCGGTGCCAAGGCGCGCGGCCATTGGGATGGCACGGCGGGTCTGATCGAAAAGGGCCGCGACTGGATCATCCAAGAAATGAAAGACAGCGGGCTGCGGGGGCGTGGAGGTGCCGGCTTCCCAACGGGTTTGAAATGGTCCTTCATGCCCAAGGAAAGCGACGGGCGCCCGGCCTATCTGGTGGTGAATGCCGACGAATCTGAGCCAGGAACCTGTAAAGACCGCGAAATCATGCGCCATGATCCGCACACGCTGATCGAAGGCTGCCTGATCGCGTCATTCGCGATGAACGCGCATGCCTGCTATATCTACATTCGCGGCGAATATATCCGTGAGCGTGAGGCGCTGCAGGCCGCGATCGATGAAGCCTATGATGCCGGTCTGCTGGGCAAGAACGCCGCAGGCTCGGGCTGGGATTTCGACCTCTATCTGCACCATGGCGCGGGCGCCTATATCTGCGGTGAAGAAACAGCGCTGATTGAAAGTCTGGAAGGCAAAAAGGGCATGCCCCGGATGAAGCCACCCTTCCCGGCGGGGGCGGGGCTTTATGGTTGCCCGACAACAGTGAACAATGTGGAATCAATTGCTGTGGTGCCCACGATTCTGCGGCGCGGCGGGGCATGGTTTGCAGGCTTCGGTCGCCCGAACAACGCGGGCACCAAGCTTTATGCCATCTCGGGCCATGTGAATAATCCCTGCGTGGTCGAAGACGCGATGTCGATTTCCTTTGAGGAGTTGATCGACAAGCATTGCGGTGGCATTCGTGGTGGTTGGGACAATCTTCAGGCGGTGATCCCTGGCGGGTCGTCCGTGCCTTGCGTGCGCGGCGAAAAAATGCGCGATGCAATCATGGATTTCGACTATCTACGCAATGATCTGGGATCGGGCCTGGGCACGGCTGCGGTGATCGTGATGGACAACTCCGTCGATATCATCAAGGCGATCTGGCGGCTGTCGAAATTCTACAAACACGAAAGCTGCGGCCAGTGCACGCCGTGCCGCGAAGGCACCGGCTGGATGATGCGTGTCATGGACCGTCTGGTGAAGGGTGAGGCCGAACTGGAAGAGATCGACATGCTGTTTGACGTGACCAAACAAGTCGAAGGCCACACGATCTGCGCGCTCGGCGATGCAGCAGCCTGGCCCATTCAGGGCCTGATCCGCAATTACCGTGAAGAGATCGAAGACCGCATCAAAGCCAAGAAATTGGGGCGCATGGGCGCCATGGCGGCGGAGTAATCCTTCGATGCGTCAACCGGACGGATATCATCTGGCGGAACTGAATGTCGGGCGGCTCGCCGCGCCGACGGATGATCCGCGCGTGGCCGAATTCATGCAAAACCTTGACCGGGTGAATGGTCTTGGCAAGCGGATGCCGGGCTTTGTCTGGATGATGGAAGGTTCGGGCGAGCCGGGGACCGGCAATACGGACAACAATATCGGCGATGACCCGCAATTCGTGGCCAATCTGACCGTCTGGGAAGATGTGCAAACGCTGGAAACCTTTGTCTGGGACACCGTGCATCGTCAGTTCTATGACCGTCGCGCCGAGTGGTTCGAGCTGCTGAAAGATCAGCATTTCGTCATGTGGTTTCTGCCTGCCGGTCATCGCCCCACGCTGGACGAGGCGCTGCAGCGGCTCAACGATTTGCGTGGCAATGGTCCTTCAGAACGTGCTTTTGGATGGGCGGATTTGCCTCAGGCCACGCGTTGGCGCGAGATGCGCTGCAAGGAGGGGGTGTGATGCTACGCGGTTTTGTTCTTATTGGATTATGTTTCGTGCTGGTTGCCTGTTCGAACAGGCGCGGCGTGCGCACCGACTGGCGGGGCTTTGAAAAGCAGTCGTTTGACGGGGTCTATTTCCGCGCCAAAGCGGATCGGGTGGATCGCAATGATCTGTCCCTCTTTACGACAACGGTGTCACCGGCCTCGGCGTCCTTTGAGGCGGCCCGCGCAGCGGCTGAGCATGAAGGCATCAAATACTGCATCGAAAACTTTGGAACGTCCCGGATCACGTGGACAATCGGGCCGGAAACTGCGTCGGCGGGCGTGCCGATCGAGAATGATCGGCTGTCCTATCAGGGACGTTGCCAGCGGTGATCGCTCGCGCGTGCATATCATCCTGCGTTTTGGCCGCGGCCGTCATGTTGCTAGGACATGGCGTGGCGCATGCGCGCCCTGCGCTCAGCGATGTGCCCGAGATCGAAGAGCCGCTTTTTGCCGTGGCGATCGCCCATGTCCTGCGTGAAAACTGCCCCGATCTGGCCGCGCGCGAACTGAAAGGCATCGCGGTCCTGTGGAGCCTGCGCAGCAAGGCCAACCGCTTGGGCTATTCCGATAAGGAAATCATCGAATATGTCCGCTCCGACACTGAAAAAGCACGGATGTGGGACAAGGGCCGTGCCCTGCTTGAACCGTATGGTCCGCAGGATGACCCACAAAGCTATTGCGCCATGGGGCGCGACGAAATTCAGAAAAACAGCGCGATCGGCGCGCTTTTGAGGGCGAAATAGATCATGTCTGACCTTCGCAAGATCAATATCGATGGCAATGAAATCGAAGTGGACGGGGCGATGACCCTGATCCAGGCCTGTGAAGAGGCTGGGATCGAGGTGCCGCGTTTCTGTTATCATGAGCGCCTCTCCATTGCCGGGAACTGCCGTATGTGTCTGGTTGAGGTTGTCGGCGGTCCTCCGAAACCGGCAGCCTCTTGCGCGATGCAGGTGCGTGACCTGCGTCCCGGCCCCGAAGGCCAGCCACCCGTGGTCAAGACCAACTCGCCCATGGTCAAAAAGGCCCGTGAAGGTGTGATGGAGTTTCTGCTGATCAATCACCCGCTCGATTGCCCGATCTGTGATCAGGGCGGAGAATGCGATCTGCAGGATCAGGCCATGGCCTATGGTGTTGATTTCTCTCGTTTCCGCGAGGCCAAGCGGGCAGTGGATGATCTGGACCTTGGCCCGCTGGTCGAAACCCATATGACGCGCTGCATCTCCTGCACGCGCTGCGTGCGCTTCACGACCGAAGTGGCGGGCATCACCCAGATGGGCCAGACCGGTCGCGGCGAAGATGCCGAAATCACGTCTTATCTGAATGAGACGCTGGCCTCGGAATTGCAGGGCAATATCATTGATCTGTGCCCGGTCGGCGCGCTGGTGTCGAAACCTTACGCCTTTACCGCGCGGCCCTGGGAACTGACCAAGACCGAAAGCATCGATGTGATGGATGCGCTGGGGTCGTCGATCCGGGTCGATACCAAAGGCCGTGAAGTGATGCGCATCCTGCCGCGCAACCATGATGGCGTGAACGAGGAATGGATTTCCGACAAGACGCGCTTTGTCTGGGATGGGCTGCGCCGCCAGCGTTTGGATCGCCCCTATGTGCGCGTCGATGGCAAGCTGAAGCCTGCCACTTGGCCCGAGGCGTTGTCAGCTGCAGCAGCGGCGATGAAAGGCAAAAAGCTTGTTGGTGTGATTGGGGACCTGGTTCCGGTCGAAGCCGCTTTTGCGCTCAAGCAGATTGTCGAAGGGCAGGGAGGCGTCGTTGAATGCCGCACCGATGGGGCCAAACTGCCAGCAGGCAATCGCGCCGCTTATGTCGGAACGGCCTCGATCGAAGATATCGACGCGGCGCAGCGCATCTTGCTGATTGGCACAAACCCGCGGCTTGAAGCTCCGGTGTTGAACGCGCGCATTCGCAAGGCGTGGAGCAAAGGGGCCGAAATCGCCCTTGTAGGCGAGGCGGTCGACCTGACCTATGACTATCATCACGCCGGCACAGACCGCGCCGCGCTGAGCAAAGTGCTGGAGATGTCGGGTGATGCCGAAGTTCAGGACAAGCCGTCGCTGGTCATCGTAGGGCAGGGCGCTTTGCGCGAAGCCGACGGCGCTGCGGTTCTGGCGACCGCGCAAGCCTGCGCTGCCGCATCGAACAGCAAGCTTCTTGTTCTGCACAGCGCGGCAAGCCGCGTGGGCGCCATGGATATCGACGCCACGAATGAAGCTGGCATGGACGCCGTCAATGAGGCTGAGGTGATCTATAACCTGGGCGCGGATGAGATCGAAATCGGCGACGGTGCTTTTGTGATCTATCAGGGCAGCCATGGCGACCGCGGCGCGCATCGGGCCGATGTGATCCTGCCAGGCTCGGCCTATACAGAGGAATCTGGGCTGTTTGTGAATACCGAAGGCCGTCCGCAGCTGGCGCAGCGCGCCGGGTTCGCGCCGGGTGAGGCCAAGGAAAACTGGGCCATTCTGCGTGCGTTGAGCGCTGGACTGGACGCGACACTGCCTTTTGACAGCCTTGCCCAATTGCGTCAGGCGCTGGTCAAGGACGTGCCGCATCTTGCGCAGATCGACACAGTGCCGGAAAATGACGGCCCTGCGCTGGACGCCGGATCGCTGGGGGAGGCGACGTTCCGCACAGCGGTTTCGGATTTCTATCTGACCAACCCGGTTGCCCGCGCCTCCACCGTCATGGCGGAGCTGTCGGCCAATGCCAAAGCGCGCGAAACAGCCCCAATGGCGGCGGAGTAAGACCAAAAGCGGCGGTTTCAAGGTAATCCACCGGAAAAAACGCCGCAACGACATGGAACAGGGTGGCGCCCGCAGGAAAGATGCTGTTTACAGCGGGCGTCGCCACCCCCTGCCTCCGGGTGCTCTGGAGTGCAGGTCGAAGATCACGAGCCACGGTGTGAGGACATATGGCTGAATTCTTTACCACCACCTATCTGGGCATCGGCCTGACCATCGTGGGCCAGGTGTTCCTGATTGTGATCCCGCTGCTCGTTTGTCTGGCCTTTCTGATGTATGCCGACCGCAAGGTCTGGGCCGCAGTCCAGATGCGTCGCGGACCCAATGTCGTGGGTATTTATGGCCTGCTTCAAAGCTTTGCCGATTTCATCAAATATATCGTGAAAGAGGTGGTGTTCCCCGCAGGCGCCGACCGGACGGTGTTTTTGTTGGCCCCAATGATCACGCTGGTTCTGTCGCTGATTGCCTGGGCGGTGATCCCGTTCAACGAAGGCTGGATCCTCTCGGATATCAACGTCGCTATTCTCTATATCTTCGCGATCTCGTCGCTTGAGGTTTATGGCGTGATCATGGGCGGTTGGGCGTCCAACTCGAAATACCCGTTCCTCGGTTCGCTGCGCTCGGCCGCGCAGATGATCTCTTACGAAGTGTCGATTGGCCTGATCATCATCGGGGTGATCATTTCGACAGGCTCGATGAACCTGTCGGATATCGTGCGCGCGCAGGATGGAGCCTATGGTATCTTCAATTGGTATTGGCTGCCGCATCTCCCAATGCTGTTCCTGTTCTTCGTCTCGGCGCTGGCCGAAACCAACCGTCCGCCTTTCGATCTGCCCGAAGCGGAATCGGAACTGGTGGCCGGCTATCAGGTCGAATATTCTTCCACGCCCTTCCTGCTGTTCATGATCGGGGAACTGGTGGCCGTGGTTTTGATGTGCGCGCTGGTCTCGCTGCTCTTTTTCGGCGGCTGGCTGTCGCCGATCCCGTGGTTGCCCGATGGGTTCCTGTGGATGTTCGTGAAGATGCTGTTCGTCTTCTTCATGTTTGCGATGGTCAAAGCGATCACGCCGCGCTACCGCTATGACCAGCTGATGCGCCTGGGCTGGAAAGTCTTCCTGCCCATGTCGCTGGGCTGGGTCTTCTTCGTGGCCTTTGCGGCCAAGTTCCAATGGTTCGGCGGTGTCTTTGCCCGCTGGACAGTGGGAGGCTGATCCATGACGCAGATCGACTATACCCGCGCGGCCAAATATTTCCTGCTGGCAGATTTCTTTGCCGGGCTGAAGCTGGGGCTGCGGTATTTCTTCAACCCCAAGGCGACGCTGAACTATCCTCATGAAAAAGGGCCTCTGAGCCCACGCTTTCGTGGCGAACATGTGCTGCGCCGTTATCCCAATGGCGAAGAACGCTGCATCGCTTGCAAGCTGTGCGAGGCGATCTGCCCAGCCCAGGCGATCACCATCGATGCCGAGCCTCGCGAGGACGGCTCTCGCCGGACCACGCGCTATGACATCGACATGACCAAATGCATCTATTGTGGTTTCTGCCAGGAAGCTTGCCCGGTGGATGCCATTGTCGAAGGCCCGAATTTCGAGTTTGCCACCGAAACACGGGAAGAGCTGTTTTACGATAAGGAAAAACTGCTCGCCAATGGCGACCGCTGGGAGGCTGAGATCGCCCGCAATCTGGAGCTGGACGCGCCTTACCGATGAATACTCCGACGAACCCTTTCGAAGCGATGATCGCCCAGATGCAGGACATGGCCAAGGCCGTGAATCCGGCGTTGGAGGCGTTTACGCCCAAAGAGTTCGAAAACCTTTGGCCCACCATGCCCAAGGAGTTCATGGAGATGTGGTTCGGCCAGACGCTCAATCCCGAAGGTCTGGACGCCAGAACGCGGCTTCTGCTGACGCTGGCCGGGCTGACCTGCCAGGGTGCGCAGGCCGACATGGCGATCCGTCAGACCGTCAAGCATGCGCTTGAGGCCGGGGCCCGGAAACAAGAGATCGTTGAAGCGATCGGACAGATGAGCGTGTTTGCCGGCATCCCGGCCATGACCCGCGCGATGGAGCTGGCCCGCGAAGCGATGGGCGAGAACAAGGACAGTGAGACATGATCACCTTTGCCTTCTATCTTTTTGCGCTCAGCGCGATCACCGGTGGGCTGTTCACTGTGATCAGCCGCAATCCAGTGCATTCGGTGTTATGGCTGATCCTGGCGTTTTTGTCGTCGGCAGGGCTCTTTGTGCTGCTGGGCGCTGAGTTTGTCGCGATGCTGCTGATCATTGTTTATGTCGGCGCGGTGATGGTGTTGTTCCTCTTTGTGGTGATGATGCTGGACGTGGATTTCGCCGAGCTGAAGGCGGAAATGGCGAAATACCTGCCGTTGGGGATGCTGGTTGGGCTGGTGATCCTGATGCAGCTGGCCATGGCCTATGGCGCCTGGGACGCGAATTCTGGGGCGGAGGCGCGGCTGCAAGCCGCCGTGCCTGAAGGGATGCACAATACCGAAGCACTTGGGATGATCCTCTATGATCAGTATTTCCTGCTGTTTCAGCTGGCTGGTCTGATCCTCCTGGTGGCGATGGTGGGCGCGATCCTGCTGACCCTGCGCCACCGCCAGGATATCCGCCGCCAGAACGTGCTGGAGCAGATCTATCGCGATCCGGCTGACGCGATGAAACTGAAAGATGTGAAGCCCGGACAGGGCCTGTAAGACGACAAACACCGCGCAAAGCGGACGATGGGACAGAACAGATGATCGGATTGGAACATTACCTGACGGTGGCGGCGACGCTGTTTGTCATTGGTGTCTTCGGGCTTTTCCTGAACCGGAAGAATGTCATCATCCTGCTGATGAGCATCGAATTGATGCTGCTGGCGGTGAACATCAATCTGGTGGCCTTTTCGTCCTTCCTTGGCGATCTGGTGGGGCAGGTCTTTACGCTCTTTGTGCTCACGGTCGCGGCGGCCGAAGCGGCGATCGGTCTCGCGATCATTGTCTGCTTCTTCCGCAACCGAGGCACGATTGCGGTTGAAGACGTCAATGTGATGAAGGGCTAAGCTGGTCATGGAAACGCTTCTTCTCTTTGCCCCGCTGGTGGGCGCGATCATCTGCGGCTTTGGCTGGCGTGTCATCGGCGAAACGGCGGCGATGTGGGTGGCCACGGGGCTGTTGTTCTTCTCGGCCATTCTCAGCTGGATCGTGTTCCTCAGCTTTGATGGGGTGACTGAAAGCATCACAATTTTCCGTTGGATCGAAAGTGGCACGCTGAGCACCGATTGGGCGATCCGGATGGACCGGCTGACCGCGATCATGCTGATCGTGATCACGACGGTCTCTTCGCTCGTGCATCTTTATAGCTTTGGCTACATGGATCACGACCCGCAATGGAAAGAGGGCGAGGTCTATAAACCCCGTTTCTTCGCCTATCTGTCCTTCTTCACCTTCGCGATGCTGATGCTGGTGACGGCCGACAACCTTGTGCAGATGTTCTTTGGATGGGAAGGCGTGGGTGTCGCATCCTATCTGCTGATCGGCTTCTACTACCGCAAGCCAAGCGCCAATGCCGCGGCGATGAAAGCTTTTATCGTCAACCGGGTGGGCGACTTCGGGTTCTATCTCGGCATAGCCGCGATTTTTTTCCTGACCGACAGCATCAATTTCAACGATATTTTCGCAGGCGTTCCGGCACTGGCGGAAACGCAGCTGACCTTCCTGTGGACGGAATGGAACGCGGCGAACCTGATCGGCATCCTGCTGTTCATCGGCGCGATGGGCAAATCGGCGCAGCTGATCCTGCACACGTGGCTGCCTGACGCGATGGAAGGCCCGACGCCAGTGTCGGCCCTGATCCACGCGGCAACCATGGTGACGGCGGGCGTGTTCCTTGTCTGCCGCATGTCGCCGCTCTATGAATTCGCCGATGGGGCAGCGGCGTTTATCACGGTGCTCGGCGCCACGACGGCGTTTTTTGCCGCGACCGTGGGGTTGGTGCAGACCGACATCAAGCGCGTGATCGCCTATTCGACCTGTTCGCAGCTTGGCTATATGTTTGTGGCCGCAGGTGTGGGCATGTATTCGGCGGCGATGTTCCACCTCTTTACGCATGCCTTCTTCAAGGCGTTGCTCTTCCTTGGTGCGGGCTCGGTCATCCATGCCATGCATCACGAGCAGGACATGATGAATTACGGCAACCTGCGCAAAAAGATCCCCTACACGTTCTGGGCGATGATGATTGGCACCTTGGCCATCACTGGCGTTGGCATCCCGGTCTGGATCCTCACACTGGGCGAAATTCCGATCGGCTTTGCCGGCTTCCAATCCAAAGATGCCATCGTCGAAAGCGCCTATGCCGCGGGCTCGGGCTACGGGTTCTGGATGCTTGTGATCGCCGCTGCGATGACCAGCTTTTATTCCTGGCGTCTGATCTTTCTGACCTTCTATGGGGAAGAGCGCGGCGACAAGCACACGCATGAACACGCGCATGAGAGCCCTCGCGTCATGCTGATCCCGCTCGCGGTGCTGAGCCTTGGGGCCGTTCTTGCCGGGATGATCTGGTACAAGCCCTTCTTTGGCCATGTCGATCAGGTCGCAACCTTCTATGGCATTCCTTACGAAGACGCCGCACATGGCGATGATCACGCCAAGGACAGCCATGGTGACGATCACGGCGATGATCACGGCGACGACCACGCAGATAAGGCGCATGGCGATAAAAAGGGCCATGGCGATCACCATTACGCCTTTGTCGGCGCACCGGGGGAGGGCGCGATCTATTTCGCTCCCGACAACACGCTGCTCGAAGATGCGCATAAGGTGCCATACTGGGTGAAAACCTCGCCCTTCATGGCGATGCTGGCCGGGCTTGGGCTGGCCTATCTTTTCTATATCGTGAACCCGTCGCTGCCGGGGCGCTTGGCCGAAAACCAGAAGCCGCTCTACCTGTTCTTCAAGAACAAGTGGTATTTTGACGAGCTGTATAATTTCATCTTCGTCAAACCCGCGCTGTGGTTGGGCAAGTTCCTGTGGCGTCGTGGCGATGGGGCGGCCATTGACGGGCTGATCAACACCATTTCGATGAACTGGATCCCGCGTATCACGCGGCTCGCCGGTAAGGCGCAATCTGGCTACATCTTTACCTATGCCTTCTGGATGGTTCTGGGCATCGCTGTCCTGATCACCTGGATGTCGATTGGCGGAGGGGCCAACTGATGAGCAATTATCTGCTGTCCATTGTCACCTTCCTGCCGCTGATTGCCGCTGCCATTCTGGCGCTGGGCCTTCGGGGCGAAGATGAGGCGACGCAAAACAACGCCAAATGGTTCGCACTGGTCACGACGACGGCGACCTTCCTGATTTCGCTGGGCATCCTGTCGCAATTCGACCCGTCCAATCCGGGCTTTCAGTTCGTGGAAGAAGGGGAATGGATCTTTGGTCTGACCTACAAAATGGGTGTGGACGGGATCAGCGTGCTCTTTGTCATGCTGACCACCTTCATCATGCCGCTGACCATTCTGGCCAGCTGGGAGGTCAAGACGCGGGTCAAGGAATACATGATCGCCTTCCTTGTGCTCGAAACGCTGATGATCGGCGTCTTCTGCGCGCTGGATCTGGTGTTGTTCTACCTGTTCTTCGAGGCCGGACTGATTCCGATGTTCCTGATCATCGGCATCTGGGGCGGGGTGAACCGCATCTATGCAAGCTTCAAGTTCTTCCTCTACACCTTCCTCGGCTCGGTCCTGATGCTGGTCGCGATTGTGACCATGTATGCCTATGCGGGCACCACCGATATCGAACAGCTTTTGACCTATGAGTTCCCCTTCGAAAGCTTTGATNTGCTGGGCATCCATATCGTGGGCGGCGTGCAGACGTTGATGTTCCTCGCATTCTTTGCGTCTTTCGCNGTGAANATGCCGATGTGGCCGGTCCATACATGGTTGCCGGATGCCCATGTTCAGGCACCCACGGCGGGCTCGGTCGTGCTGGCGGCCATCCTGCTGAAAATGGGCGGCTATGGCTTCCTGCGCTTTTCGCTGCCGATGTTTCCGGTTGGCTCCGAAGTGCTGGGGCCGCTGATCCTGTGGATGTCGGCCATTGCGATTGTCTACACCTCGCTTGTCGCGCTGGTGCAGGAAGATATGAAAAAGCTGATCGCTTATTCCTCGGTCGCGCATATGGGCTTTGTGACGATGGGCATCTTTGCGGCCAATCAGCAGGGGGTAGATGGCGCGATTTTCCAGATGATCAGCCATGGCTTCATCTCGGCGGCGCTGTTCCTGTGCGTGGGCGTGATCTATGACCGGATGCACACGCGCGAAATTGACGCCTATGGCGGTCTCGTGATCCGCATGCCGGTCTACGCGATGCTGTTCATGCTCTTCACAATGGCCAATGTAGGCCTGCCGGGCACCAGCGGGTTCGTTGGTGAATTCCTGGCGATCATGGGTGTGTTCCAGGTCAATACCTGGGTTGCGATGGTGGCCACGTCCGGGGTGATCTTCTCGGCTGGCTATGCGCTTTGGCTTTATCGCCGTGTGGTTTTTGGCGATCTGGTCAAGGAAAGCCTGAAAACCATTCAGGACATGACCGCGCGCGAGAAATGGATTTTTGCCCCGCTTGTGGCGATGACGCTGATCCTTGGCGTCTACCCGTCGCTGGTGACCGACATCATCGGCCCGTCCACTGCGGCGCTGGTCGAGGGCTATGACAATGCGCTGGCCGCGGCTGAGGCCGCCAGCCAGTTTGCACAGAACTAAAGGGGACAGGACGGATGATCCTGAATGACCTGAATATCCTGATGCCCGAGATCATCCTCGCGGTCTATGCGATGGTGGTGCTTTTGGTGTCGGTCTACACGATCAAGGACAAGATGGCGCCGATCTTCACATGGCTGACCGCAGCCGTGTTTCTGGTGCTGGCTGTCTCAATCGGGGCGGGGGACGAAGGCACGCAGGTGGCCTTTGGCGGTCTCTTCGTGCTCGACAGCTATGCCGTCTTTGCAAAGGTGGTGATCCTGCTCTCGGCGGCGGCGGTTCTGGTGATCAGCCAGGAATATATGGAGCGGCGCGGCCTGCTGCGGTTTGAATACCCTGTGTTGGTGTCGCTATCGGTCGTGGGCATGATGGTCATGGTTTCGGCCAATGATTTGATGACGCTCTACATGGGCCTCGAATTGCAATCCCTGTCGCTTTACGTGATTGCCGCGATGCGCCGCGACAGCGCGAAATCGACCGAAGCAGGGCTGAAATATTTCGTCCTCGGCGCGCTCAGCTCGGGCTTGCTGCTTTATGGCGCATCGCTGGTCTATGGCTATGCAGGCACCACGAATTTCGACGGCATCATCGAGGCCGCACAAGGCGGAGATATGTCGATCGGTCTGCTGCTGGGTATGGTCTTCCTGATCTCGGGCTTTGCCTTCAAGGTGTCTGCCGTGCCTTTCCACATGTGGACGCC
>JABSSB010000030.1 GCA_013214715.1 Paracoccaceae bacterium
AACTCCGAGGTGATCGTGGTGCTCTGTGCCACCTTGACCAGATTGTCGTGACGACGGCGATAAGCGATCAAATCCGAAATCGTCCCGATCTTCAGCCCGTGTTTCTGCGCGAAGGCCACAAGATCTGGCAAACGCGCCATAGAGCCGTCTTCATTCATGATTTCACAGATCACACCAGACGGGTTCAGCCCCGCCAGACGCGAGATGTCCACGGCAGCCTCGGTATGGCCCGCCCGCACCAGCACGCCGCCTTCGCGGGCGCGCAGAGGGAAGACATGGCCCGGCGTCGCGATATCGGCAGCCCCTTTGCTGGCATCGATTGCCACAGACACGGTCCGCGCCCGGTCATGGGCGGAAATCCCGGTGCTCACACCTTCGCGCGCTTCGATCGAGATCGTGAAGGCCGTTTCATGGCGCGAGGAGTTGTTGGTGCTCATCAAAGGCAGGCCAAGGGCGTCAATCCGCTCCCTGGGCAGCGACAGGCAGATCAGACCGCGCCCATGCATGGCCATGAAGTTGATCGCATCAGGCGTGGCCATCTGCGCTGGGATCACTAGATCGCCTTCGTTTTCGCGGTCCTCGTGATCAACCAGAATAAACATCCGGCCATTGCGCGCGTCTTCGATAATCTCATCGATGGACGAAATCGCATCGCGCCAGTCGGTTTCCACTGGACCGGGTGTCTCAAAGCTCATGACATGCCTTCCGCTTAGGGTCTTGAGCGCCAGATAGACCACGACGCCGGCGATTGCCAGAGTTTCGCCACGCCATTTCTGTCTGTCACGTCATGACACTCAACCAGGATCGCCGCCCAAAGCCTCCAAGGCCGGCAGGAAAACGCTCAGAGTTGTGCCCTCGCCCAAAGCGCTGTCAACCCGCACCGCACCGCTCGCGCCCCGCGCGAAACTGTCCACCAAAGACAAACCAAGCCCGCCCTCGGATCCTTTGGTCTTGGTCGTGACATAGGGGCTGAAGACCCGTTGCACCATGTCCCCCGACATGCCCAGACCAGTATCCTGAACCGATACGACAACATATCGCCCCGGATGGATCGGCGCGGAAAAACCGCCATCCGTGGCGGCGGCGACTTCTTCCAACCGGGTTGACAGGCGCAGTCGCCCACCGTCGGGCATGGCGTCGCGCGCGTTGAACACCAGGTTCAGAACCGCGCTGTCCAGCTGTCCGCGATTGACGCGCACAAGTGGCAGACCAACCGCCAGGCGCATGTCCATCGCCACCTCACCGGGCAAAGATCGGCGCAACAGTTCCTGCATGGACCGAATGGCAAGCGATGCATTGATGGGTTCCAGCGCCGTGGCCCCTCCGGTCATGCGCATCAAGCGACGCGACAAGCTTTCAGCGCGGCGCGCAGCAGACAGAATTTCCCGAACATATTGAGCACTGGCCGCATCCAGCTCGATGTCATCCAGCAATTCCGCATTGCCCGCTATAATGGTCAGAAGATTGTTGAAATCATGCCCCAAACCGCGTGAAAACCGTGTAAATTCCTCTTGTTTCTGGATTTCGTTGAACAGGGAGATTGTCCGTTCTATTTCGGTTTGCGCAACCTCTTCTGCAGTCACATCCAGCACAATGGATGTCCACACTGTCGCCCCGTCCTGTCGGCGGGTGGGCATACCCCGGCCTTCCAGGCATTTGCGGGCTCCCGACGGCGTCCGAATGTGATAGCGCGCCATCCACGGATCAAGCGTGCGCAATGAAAGCTCAATCGATCCATGCATGATGTGAATGTCATCCGGTTCGATCATGGCCCACAGCGCGGCAGGGTCATCCCTCACATCAATCCAGGACCGCTCCCAGATCGCTTCGCAACCTGGTGACATATATTCAATGTCTTCCCGTCCATCAGGGTAAAGCACATAGCGAAAGATCGCTCCGGGTAAGGATTGCGCCACATCCCGAAAATAGGCACTGAAATCGTTCTCAACGTCGTTCTGCCGCGCGAAGCGCTCGGACTCGTTCAAAATCGACCACTCCCAATCGATCTACGCGAAGAGACAACCTGACGTTGCGCAGGATCGGTAACACACCTGTGAACAGCCTCTACGCTAAGTAAAACCTACTTTTGCCGCATCTTCCTACAGTTGAAATTATCATGAATAATGTGTGAATGCGACTCTGAAAACTTTACGAGCGACAAAATTGTTTGATCTGTCTAAAACCATACGAGCTCAGCCCGTTGTTTTTTAACTCTAATTCGCTCTCATCCAGCCAAAGATGGCAACCACAAAACGATGGATGGGAAGGCCACTAGAAGGGCAATTGTCACACCATCGGCCACGAAAAACGGCGTCACGCCGCGGAAGACATCCTGCACCGAAATATCTGGCTGCACGCCCGCCACAACAAAGCAGTTCAGACCAATCGGCGGCGTGATCAGGCAAAATTCAGCCATTTTGACCACCAAAATCCCGAACCAGATTGCGCACATCGTGCCAGACATGCCAAAGGCGCTATCTGCTGCCGTGACAAATTCGCCGCCATTCAGGGCCATGACCGCCGGATAGACAACGGGCAAGGTCAACAAGAGCATTCCGATGGCGTCCATGAACATGCCCAGCACGGCATAGGCCAGCAGGATACAGATCAGAATAAGCATCGGCGACATGGACAGGCTGGTGATCCAGTCGGAAAACGCGCCCGGCAGATCAGCAAAGCCGAGGAACCGGACATAGATCAACACACCCCAGATGATCGTGAAGATCATCACGGTCAGCTTTGCGGTTTCCAGCAAGGCCGCTTTCAACTGAGACCAGCGCATCCCGTTCACAACCGCCATGACAAAGACGATGAACGCCCCAATGGCCCCGCCTTCTGTCGGCGTGCCCCAAGCATCGCCGAACGGATTGTAGACAAAAAAGATGATGATCACGACCACGGCCACAATCGGCATCGCTTGCGGCAAAGAGGCAAAGCGCTCGCGCCATGTGAACCCGCCGACCGGCGGCCCGACTGTTTTG
Organism: Paracoccaceae bacterium; assembly: GCA_013214715.1. Lineage (GTDB taxonomy): Bacteria > Pseudomonadota > Alphaproteobacteria > Rhodobacterales > Rhodobacteraceae > JABSSB01. The sequence goes on from JABSSB010000030.1 coordinate 2,982, forward strand.
AAGATCACCGCGATCCCGATGATCAGACCGGCATAGATCAATGCCGAGAACGCGCCCGGGATGAACCCCGCCAAAAGCAATTTGCCGACATCCTGTTCCACAATGATCGCATAGATCACCAGAATGGCCGATGGTGGGATTAATGAGGCCAATGTGCCTCCGGCCGCCACCACGCCAGCGGCGAATTGCTTGTTATATCCGATGCGCAGCATTTCCGGGATTGCGATCCGTGCAAACACTGCCGCCGTCGCAACAGAGGCCCCCGAGACCGCGGCAAAGCCCGCCGTTGCGAAAACGGTCGACACGGCCAGCCCGCCCGGCACCCAAGCGATCCAGCGTTTCGCCGCCTCAAACAACGCGCGGGTCAGACCGGCGTAATAGGCAAGATAGCCGATCAGAATAAATGTCGGGATCAGGCTGAGCGCCTGGCTCGACACTTTGGAATGGGGCACCTGACCTGCGGTTTTGACCGCGACGGTCAAGGCCCAACCCAGCTCATCCGTGGCGAAATCCTTGCGCGACCAGAAGATCAGGATCAGCCCGACGAGCCCCGCCAGACCGGCTGCAAAGGCCACGCGCATCCCCAGCACGACCATGAGCAGCAGCCCACCGGTCACCCAGAGGCCAATATCAATGGGATCCATCTTCAGCCCTTCCCGTCCAGCTGCTCGGCCTCGGCAGCAGCCTGTGCGGCCGCATCCTGCACCAGCGGCACAGCCACCGGCGCGTCAAGCCCCAGAACCAGCGCCCGCCCATAGCCGATGATCTGGATCATCAGACGCAGGCAAAGCACCGAAAACGCCACTGGCGCCAACAGTTTCGCTGGCCAGATCGGCAGGCCAATATCGATGGAGCTGTCCCGGCTCCACATCGGTTTCGTCATGTCGAAAGAGCGATCAAAATGCGCCCAGCTTCCCCAAACCAACGCCATCATAAGCGCTAGGATCAACACGACCGACAGCAGCTCGGCCGCCCAAAGCGCGCGCCCCTTCAGTCTGCCAATCAGGATATCCATGCGGATATGAGTGCCATCGCGCTGCGCATAAGAAATGCCCATAAAAGCGATCAGCGGCATTGCCTGTTCAATCCAGTCGACATAGCCCGGTAGAGGCGCATTGAAGAAATTCCGTCCGCCGACAGACACAACGGCCATCACCATCAGCGAAAAAACCGCCAGCCCGCTCAGCAGGGCAAGCCAGCGCTCCAGCACCAGCAATTTGCGGTCCCAACGCGAGAGAGCGGAGCCGTCCTCCAGAACCGATGCGCTGCCAGCCATATCTCTCTCCGGTGGTCATGGCCCGGGCGCAGACCGCCCGGGCCGAGTTGTTTAGGACCCGTCGCGGGTCTGTTCGAGTGTGGTGATCACAAGGTCATACAGCTCCTGGCCCGGCAGACCCTGTGCGGTCATGTCGGCAATCCACTCTTCGCGGATCGGATCAGCAGCCTTGGCGCGGAACTCGGAGATTACATCATCTGAGATCTCGACCTTCTGCACGCCTTTCTCTTCCAGCACCGAATCCCAGCGCTGCAGCAGTTCGGCATAGTTAGCGAGGTAATGATCCAAAGCCTCGGGGATCGAGCTGTCCAGCGCGGCTTTATGCTCATCGCTCAGGCTATCATAGGCGTCGATATTCACCACAACCGGGCAGTTCACGGTGCCGGGGTTCAGGTTGGCGGTCCACCAATCGGCCTGGTTGATCGTGCCAAAGGAAAGATGCGCATGCTGGGCAAAGGCCACAGTATCAACAACACCTGATTCCATCGCGTTATAGGCTTCGGTCGCAGGAACCGAGGTTGGCACGCCGCCAACAGCCTCGAACGCCTGACCCAGACCACCCGTTGCGCGGACGCGCATGCCATCAAACGCGGCCAGCGAGTCACGCGGATCACCAGTGCCCACCAAGTTATACTGCGGCATGGGCGAGGTCATCAGCAGCTTGGCATTCCACTGCGCCATTTCTTCGGCTGCCGCCGGATGGTCGTAAACCGCCATCGAGACAGCAACTTCTTCCTCCAGCGTGTTCACACCCAAAAACGGCAGTTCCAGAACGGTGACCACACGGTTCTTGTCACGATGATAGCCGGCACAGAACTGTGCCATCTCAAATGCGCCGATCTCGATCCCGTCAAGATTTTCGCGCGGCGCCGACAGCCCACCATAGCTAACATTGATGGTGAACTCGCCATTGGTCTTTTCAGCGACCAGCTCGGCCACCTTTTCAACATGCTCGGTAAAGGCCCGGCGCTTGCCCCAGACCGAGGCATTCCATTCCGTTGCCGCAGCCTCGGCAACAAAGGCAACAGTCACGGAAGCCGCAATGGCTCCCACGGTGAACGTCTTCATGATAATACCCTCCCTAAGGTCACGAAGCGGCTCCCGGCGCTCCGATTGATGGCAAAGCTAACGCGGGGTTTGCCCGCTGCCAAGACCCATCGCATTCCGCTGGACAGTTAACTGCGATTTACAGAATGCTGCGCCGCCGCGAAAATCATTTACAGGCAACTTCTTTATCGCAGGCGCTTTTCTTTCTTTCTTTTCAAACTCGCGGCATAGTCGGGCCAGACTACTCCGGGCTTGGCGCCACCATTCTGGGCGGCGCGGCACCGGTTCTTGGGAGGACAGTGATGACAGAACCCGCCATTGAGACCCATCCACCATCGGCTGCGATGGTTGCGAACGCCCATGTTGATGCGGCGCGTTATGAAGAGATGTATGCGGCGTCGGTGTCAGACCCGGAGGGGTTCTGGTCGGAGCAGGCGCAGCGGCTGGATTGGATCAAGCCGTTCACGCAGGTCAAGGATGTGGATTTCAACCTCGGTTCGGTCAAGATCAACTGGTTTGCCGATGGCACGCTGAATGTCGCGGCCAATTGCATCGACCGTCATCTTGAGACCCGGGGCGATCAGACCGCGATCATCTGGGAACCCGACAGTCCCGACGACAAGCCACTGAACATCACCTATAAAGGTCTGCACCGCTCGGTCTGCCGGATGGCTAATATCCTGCAGGACATGGGCGTGGGCAAAGGTGACCGCGTGGTGATCTATCTGCCGATGATCCCCGAAGCGGCCTATGCCATGCTGGCCTGCGCGCGTATCGGTGCAATCCATTCGATTGTCTTTGCAGGGTTTTCGCCCGATGCGCTCTCGGCACGGATCAATGGCTCGGACGCGAAAGTGGTGATCACCGCCGATTACGCCCCGCGCGGTGGCCGCCTGACGCCGCTGAAATCCAACACCGATGCTGCACTGCTGCATTGCAAGGACACGGTCAAATGCCTGATGGTGCGCCGCACCGGCGGGCAGACGACCTGGGTCGCAGGTCGCGATTACGACTACAACGAAATGGCGATGGAGGCCGATGATTTCATCCCCGCGGTGGAGATGGGTGCCGAAGATCCGCTGTTCATCCTTTATACCTCCGGCTCGACCGGGCAGCCCAAGGGCGTGGTGCACACGACGGGCGGCTATCTGACCTATGCCGCGCTGACCCATGAGGTCGTGTTCGATTATCACGAAGGCGATGTCTATTGGTGCACGGCTGATGTCGGCTGGGTCACGGGCCACAGCTATATCGTCTATGGCCCGCTGGCCAATGGCGCGACCACGCTGATGTTTGAAGGCGTGCCGACCTTCCCCGATGCGTCGCGCTTCTGGGAGGTTTGCGACAAGCACAAGGTCACCCAGTTCTACACCGCGCCGACCGCGATCCGCGCGCTGATGGGCCAGGGTCCGGAATTCGTGGAAAAATGCGACCTCTCCAGCCTGCGCATCCTTGGCACTGTGGGGGAACCGATCAACCCCGAGGCCTGGACCTGGTATAATGAGGTCGTGGGCAAAGGAAACTGCGCGATCGTGGACACCTGGTGGCAGACCGAAACCGGCGGTCACCTGCTGACCCCGCTGCCGGGCGCCCATGCGACCAAGCCGGGCGCGGCGATGAAGCCCTTCTTCGGCGTGCAGCCGGTGGTTCTGGACCCGCAATCGGGCGAGGAAATCCACGAAAGCCCGACCGAGGGCGTGCTGTGCCTGAAAGACAGCTGGCCGGGCCAGATGCGCACGGTCTGGGGCGATCATGAGCGCTTCGAGAAGACCTATTTCAGCGATTACAAAGGCTATTACTTCTCGGGCGATGGCTGCCGCCGCGACGCGGATGGCGATTATTGGATCACGGGCCGTGTGGATGACGTGATCAATGTCTCGGGCCACCGGATGGGCACGGCCGAGGTGGAATCGGCGCTGGTTGCGCATGTCAACGTGGCCGAGGCCGCGGTGGTCGGCTACCCGCATGACATCAAGGGTCAGGGCATTTACTGCTATGTCACGCTGATGAACGGGGTCGAGCCCACGGAAGATCTGCGCCAGGCGCTGCGCAAATGGGTCCGCACCGAGATCGGCCCGATCGCCTCTCCCGATGTGATCCAATGGGCGCCGGGCCTGCCGAAAACCCGCTCGGGCAAGATCATGCGCCGCATCCTGCGCAAGATCGCCGAAAACGACTATGGCGCGCTGGGCGATACATCCACCCTCGCCGATCCGTCCGTCGTCGACGATCTCATCGAAAATCGCAGCGCCACGTGATCGTGACATGAAAAAACGGCGCGCCGATCTGGCGCGCCGTCATTTTGACCCATCACGCCAGCGTAGTTATTCGGCTGCGGTGGCTTTTTCTTCGGCATCCAATTGTGCAGCCTTGGCTTCGACCTGCTCCACAATGTGATCGATCATCTGGTCATTCGACATCTTGTGGCTTTGCTTACCCGCCAGATAGACCATGCCCGACCCGGCACCACCGCCGGTGAAGCCAACATCGGTCATCAAAGCCTCACCCGGACCATTGACCACACAGCCGATGATCGACAGCGACATCGGAGTTTTGATATGTTCCAGCCGCTGTTCCAGAATTTCGACGGTCTTGATGACATCAAACCCCTGACGTGCACAGGACGGGCAGGAAATGATGTTCACGCCGCGATGACGCAGGCCTAGTGATTTGAGGATTTCATAACCCACTTTGACTTCTTCCACGGGATCGGCAGACAGGGATACACGGATCGTGTCGCCGATGCCCATCCACAGCAGGTTGCCAAGCCCGATCGCTGATTTGATCGTGCCGGAGACCAAACCTCCGGCCTCGGTGATCCCCAAATGGATGGGCGCATCCGTGGCCTCGGCAATGCCTTGATAAGCGGCCGCAGCAAGGAACACATCCGATGCCTTCACCGAAATCTTGAACTCGTGGAAGTCATTATCCTGCAGAATTCGGATATGTTCGAGCCCGCTTTCCACCATCGCTTCGGGACAGGGTTCGCCATATTTTTCAAGTAGATGTTTTTCCAGAGACCCGGCATTGACCCCGATCCGGATGGAACAGCCGTGATCGCGCGCTGCGGCGATGACCTCTTTGACGCGGGTCTCGTCCCCGATATTGCCTGGATTGATGCGCAGGCAGGCGGCACCCGCTTCGGCCGCTTCGATCCCGCGTTTGTAATGGAAATGAATATCGGCCACCAAGGGCACGGGACTTTCGGCAACAATCTCTTTCATTGCCTTGGCCGAGGCCTGATCCGGCACGGACACACGGACAATGTCGGCGCCAGCTTCAGCCGCAGCCTGCACCTGCGCCACTGTCGCAGCCACATCGGTGGTGAGCGTGTTGGTCATGGTCTGAACCGAAATCGGCGCATCGCCCCCAACGGGCACCTTGCCCACCATGATCTGACGCGATTTGCGGCGGTAAATGTTGCGCCAAGGGCGCACGTGGTTCAGAGACATCGATCCCTCCGGGCTGGTCCTTGCGCCCTAGATAACCGCCCGAGGGGTTTGGGACAATGGGGACTGGCGCGTTGCGCGAAGGCTATTCGCCTGCAGCCTCCGCGCCGGGCTCGCGCAGTTGCGCCGCTTCGGCGACCATGCGCTCAAGATCCTGATCAGCGGAAATATCCACTTCTGCCAGACGCGTCGTGACCTCTTCGATCGACAGGGGAACGTTTGACGTCACAACGCCTGTTTGCCCCAGAGGGCCGTAATGCGTATCGCCCAAGGCGAAATACACAGCCCCCGATTCACCCGCGCGCAACGTAGGTGGCGTTTCGGTGGATGGGACATCCCAAGATGAGCCCGGCTCCATGATGCCTTCGAAAATCACGCTGCCATCTGCCGCACGCACCCGAACCCAGGCCGGACGCACAGCCACCATTCTAAGCGTCTTCGGCGCCTCTTCCACCACCTGTGGGACGGGGTCCACGATGTCTTCTTCCACCGGCAGCGACACTGCGAGGTCGAACTGCGGCGGTGTTGGCACCGGGAAGGTGCCCTGCTCTCTTGGGTCGAGCGTCCCGATTGGCCCGTCTCTTGGTGTCATGACCGGCACATCCAAAGCTTGGGGACGATAGAGACGATCCAGCGCCTCAGCGTTTGAAAATTCTGGGTCGTCTGGCGCGCTCGCCAAAATGCTGCTCGCGCCAACCGGTGTGACCGGATCCAGCTCCCACTGGACGTCGGGCACCTGCTCGATCGGGGCAAAGCTGACCTGTTGAACCTTGCGCAGCAAGGTCCAACCACCAAATCCAAGACCACCGATCACGGCCAGCAGGACCAGTACCGATCCAACGGCCCGGAACTCAATCTCGGCCATAAACCCATTTGATTCCGGGACAAAGGGCGTACCTGGTGCTGCAAAGGGATCATGCCCGATACCCTTGTTCGCCCGGTTCAGTGAGGTGGGCGATTTCTTGATGACCGAGGCTTCCGGCGACATGCCATGCGCTGTGGCAAAGCCGCTTTCGCGGCAGAATGTGTCGAACACGTCGTCGGGGTCCATGCCCAGATATCGCGCGTAGGATCGGACATAGCCGGCCACAAAACCGGGCGTGTCAAAGGCCGAAGGGTCCGCGTTTTCAATCGCCGCGACATACGCCGCCTTGATCCGCAATTCACGCTGCACATCCAAAAGGGATTTGCCCATAGTTGCGCGTTCACCGCGCATCATGTCGCCCAGTTTGAGTTCGAAATCGTCAAAGCTTTTCGGTTCGGCCGAATTGACCGCTTCCTGCTCGGTTGACGACACTCGCCCGATCATACCTTACCGCCCCGTGGTCTGCCCCATGCCCAGTTGGTAGTCGAATCAGTTACTTGATTCGATACCACTTCTTGTTTCGAACCAGTTAACACAAGCTCAGGTTTATTACACCAGTGAGGCGAGGTTACCCGGCGAATTCGGCACGATTCAGCGCACAGTGCGACCAAAGAATGTCCATTGCCTTGACCAAAGCGTCGATCTCGCGCGGGCCGTGCACCGGCGAGGGTGTGAAACGCAACCGTTCAGTTCCGCGTGGCACGGTCGGGAAATTTATCGGCTGCACATAGATGCCATGCTCATCCAGAAGCATGTCGCTGAGCTTTTTGGTATGCACCGGATTGCCGACGATCACCGGCACGATGTGAGACCCGTGATCAATGATCGGCAGGCCCAAACCCTTCAGCCGCATCTTCAAAATCCGCGCCTGCAACTGGTGCTGCTCGCGCAGTTCGGGATGCTCTTTGAGATAGGCAACCGACGCGGCAGCGCCGGCTGCAACGACGGGCGGCAGAGAGGTGGTGAAGATGAAACCAGGCGCATAGGACCGGATCGCATCACACATCTTGTCCGACGCCGCGATATAGCCGCCCATCACACCAAAAGCTTTGCCAAGCGTGCCGTTGATGATGTCCACGCGATCCATCAGACCGTCGCGTTCGGCCACGCCGCCGCCGCGCGGACCATACATGCCCACGGCGTGCACCTCATCCAGATAGGTCAGCGCGCCGAATTCGTCGGCCAGATCACAAATCTCGGCAATCGGGCCAAAATCGCCATCCATCGAATAGATCGACTCAAAGGCGATCAGCTTGGGCGCATCCGGGTCATCGGCGGCCAGCAATTCGCGCAGATGCGCCAGATCATTGTGCCGGAAGATGCGCTTGGCCCCGCCATTGCGGCGAATGCCTTCGATCATCGACGCATGGTTCAACTCATCCGAATAGGTGATCAGCCCCGGAAACAACTTGGGCAATGTCGACAGCGTGGCATCATTGGCGATATAGGCCGAGGTGAAGAGCAAGGCGCGCTCTTTGCCATGCAAATCGGCCAACTCCGCTTCTAGACGATTGTGATGGATCGTGGTGCCGGAGATATTGCGCGTTCCGCCAGACCCCGCGCCTGCGGCATCCAGCGCCTCATGCATGGCATTGAGAACAAACGGGTTCTGCCCCATGCCCAGATAATCATTTCCGCACCACACGGTCACGCGCTGTTCACTGCCATCAGGCAGGATACGCCGAGCGTGGGGGAAGTGATCCTTGCGACGTTCAATTTCGATAAAGGTGCGATACCGGCCTTCGTCATGCAGTCGGGTCAGGGCGTCGTCCAGCTTCTCGGTGTAGTTCACCGGATCCTCCATCTTCATCTTCCACCTTGTGACAGGCGCGGCCTGAATAACAGGCCTGTTCATCTTGCCCCGCCCCTTGCCACAACTTGGCCAAAGAGGCCAGTGCAACGCAAGAAAATTGCAGGTGTTTCGGTGCGTCATAACCGCAGCCATGCTCTGATGTCTCATCGCAAGGGTGGAGCGACCTTGATCTGGGTCAAGACGGTCAGCGCGTCGCAGGTCGNGGCCTCTGGACAGCGCCGCGCGCGCTGGTAGGGTCTGCGCCAAACACAACAAGAACAGAACCGGAGTGACGATGACCTTGGATGACGTGCTTTCGCGCATTGATGATGACCTGCCGCAGGCGATGGAGAGGCTCAGTGCCTTTTTACGGATGCCATCCATTTCGACCGACCCGGCCTATGAGGAGGCCTGCGACAAAGCGGCTGATTGGCTGGTGGCGGATCTCGCTTCTATCGGAATTGCCGCAGAAAAACGCGAAACGCCAGGCCATCCGATGGTTGTCGGCCATGTCGGGGAGGCGCGCGATGACGTGCCGCATTTCCTGTTCTACGGACATTATGATGTGCAGCCGGTCGACCCGCTGGACTTGTGGGATCACGACCCGTTCGATCCGCAAATCGAAGAGCGCCCGACCGGGGCCGTGATCCGCGCGCGCGGGGCCTCTGACGACAAAGGGCAGTTGATGACCTTTGTCGAAGCCTGCCGCGCGTGGAAGTCGGTGCATGGCGCCCTGCCCTGTCGCATCACCTTTTTCTTTGAAGGCGAAGAGGAAAGCGGCTCGCCTTCACTGGTGCCGTTCATGGAGGCCAACAAGGACGAATTGACCTGCGATATCGCGCTGATCTGCGACACGGGCATGATCGCGCCGGGCGTGCCGTCGATTGCCTCGCAATTGCGCGGGATGCTGAAGGATGAATTCACGCTGACCGGGCCAAAGCTGGACCTGCATTCAGGCCATTATGGCGGGCCGGGGCTGAACCCTCTGCGCGAAATCTCGAAGATCGTGACCAGTTTTCACAACGAAGACGGCTCTGTCGCGGTCGAGGGCTTCTATGACGGCGTGCATGAGGTCCCGGCCGAGTTGAAGCGGCAATGGGCCAGCTGCGGCTTTGATGAAGAGGCCTATCTGGGCCACGCAGGCTATACCAAGGCGCATGGCGAGGAAGGCTATTCAACGATTGAGCAGCAATGGGCACGCCCGACGCTGGAAATCAATGGCATGTGGGGCGGCTATACCGGCGAAGGCACCAAGACCGTGATCCCGTCCAAGGCGCATTGCAAGATCACTTGCCGTCTGGTCGGCGATCAAGATCCCGACGCGCTGCGGGACGCGTTGCGCAAACATGTTGAAGACCGACTGCCCGTGGATTGTACTGTTGAGTGGAATCAGGATCTTGAAGGCTCCAAAGCGTCGGTCATGGACATCTCGCGCCCGGAATTCGAGCGTGCCCGTGGTGCGCTCAGCGATGAATGGGATCGGGAGGCTGTATTCATCGGCATGGGGGGATCGATCCCGATTGCGGGATTCTTCAAATCGATTTTGGGCATGGAATCCATGCTGATCGGCTTTGCCGCCGAAGATGACCAGATTCATTCCCCGAATGAAAAATACGATGTGCAAAGCTTCCACAAAGGCATCCGCAGCTGGGCGCGGGTGCTGGACGCGCTGACGAAAGGATAAGGCAGATGGCGGCGATCACCGGATTTGAAGACGGCATCGCCGCCGTCAACGGACAGCAGATTGCATTTAGCCGCGCGGGCAATGGCCCGCCGGCTCTGCTGTTGCACGGCTTTCCGCAAACGCGGGCGATGTGGCATGGCATCGCCCCGGATCTGGCCAAAGACTATACTGTCATCGCCGCAGATCTGCGCGGCTATGGCGACAGCTCGAAACCCGACCGGGTCGAGGATATGAGCTTTCGCAAGATGGCGACCGATATGGTCAGCCTGATGGACCATCTGGGTTTTGATCGCTTTCACCTTGTCGGCCATGATCGCGGCGCAAGGGTGGCGCATCGGTTGGCGCTGGATCACGAAGCGCCTCTGAGCCTGACGATGATGGATATCATACCCACCCAACACCTTCTTGCAGAACTTTCACATCAGGTCGCACAAGCCTATTATCACTGGTTTTTCCTGGCTCAACCCGGACCATTTCCGGAGACGATGATTGGCCATGACCCGGACCATTACTATCAAACCTGCCTGACCGGTTGGGACAGTGCCACACTGGACGGTTGGGATCAGGACGCGTTGGCGCAATATCGGCAAAGCTGGCGTCGACCCGAGACAATTGCCGCCATGTGCCATGATTACCGTGCCGCGATAGAGATCGATATCATCGACGACGCACATGATCTGCTCCGCCGCGTGACAGTGCCCGCGCTGGTTCTTTATGGTGAGGCCGGGGTGATGGCGCGGGAATATGATTTCACAGAGGTCTGGGGCGAAAGACTGTCCGATCTTCAGGTTCAACCCATACCCGGCGGGCATTTCTTTCCTGACCTGCATCCCGGAAAGACCTTGCAGGCTTTGAAAGCATTTCTGTCGGGTCTGTAGGCCCTGGGAGAGCCTAAGCCAACCACAAAAACAAACTATGGGAGAAGTGGCGCGGTTGACGGGGCTCGAACCCGCGACCCCCGGCGTGACAGGCCGGTACTCTAACCAACTGAGCTACAACCGCCCGCTGCGTGTTTGGCGCCCAGCGTGCTGGGCGTTGCGATGTATTATGGAGTGCCCGCTCCGGCGTCAAGCGACCTTTTGGGGTTTTTCCGGGACCGATCAGTTTTTTTTCATCATCGGCCCGGCCCCCTACCGCGCCTGCGCGGCCCCAAAACGGCACCGCGCAGTCCGGGATCATTTTTCCGGCAGCGGAATGAATTCCTGATTGTCATCGGGTGGCAACTGGAACCGACCGTGCGCCCAGTCACCGGCCCGCCAGGCTTCCTTGGCCGCATCAATCTTGTCCTGCGACGAGGCCACGAAATTCCACCAGATATGTCGAGGCCCGCCCAGCGTGGCACCACCCAGCAGCATAATCCGTGCACCCTGCGCACCTGCGCGCGCCGACACCTGGTCACCTGGGCGGAAGACCATCATCTGCCCGGCCTGAAAGCGCTGCCCAGCCACGTCGATGGCGCCTGAGACCACGTAAATCCCGCGATCCTCATGATCATCCGGCAGCGGAATCGATGTGTGCGGCTCAAGCGCGGCATCGGCATAGAACATCTCGGACGGGGTTGCGACCGGAGCCCTTTCGCCCCAGGCATGACCCAGGATAAGGCGCACCTCTTTGCCCTCACCCTGCATGAAGGGCAACGTGTCCTTCGGCGCATGGACGAAATCGGCCGGTTGTTCCTCTTTCTCTTCCGGCAGTGCAATCCAAGTCTGGATACCAAACAGGCTATAGGGGGTCAGGATCGCCTCTTCATCCACGCGTTCGGAATGGGTGACCCCATGCCCCGCGGTCATGAGGTTCACTGCACCGGGTTGGATCCACTGATTGGTGCCCAGCGAATCCCGATGGTGAAACTTTCCTTTGTAAAGATAGGTCACCGTCGCCAAACCGATATGCGGGTGCGGGCGTATGTCGATCCCCTGCCCGGTCACAAACTCGGCCGGACCCATCTGGTCAAAGAAGATAAACGGGCCGACCATCTGACGTTTGGGTGCGGGCAAGGCGCGGCGCACTTCGAAATCACCCAGATCGCGGGCGCGCGGCACGATGACCGTTTCGATGCTGCCGACAGCATCGCCAATAGGACAATCAGGATCGAGGGCGGGGTTCCAGCTCATGACAACTCTCCTTAATTCGGTGTTGCCGCATAGCTAGTCTCTCTGACGCCAAACCCACAGGCTTATGAGCGAGCAGAGATGGTGCGGGGCCGCACAGATGGGCCCCACACCAGAAAGGTCAGCTGCCGTGATGTTCGGCCAAGCATTCAAGGCCAAGGGCCATAGCAGCTTTTGTGCCCTTCAGCGAAATGATGACTGCATCGTCGCCCGGATTCACCAGCATTTCTTCCTTTTCGCGCACGTGATCAATGAAATCGGGATTGTCCGTATGAATCACGCCGCCAGCATAGTTATCAGGCAACCCGTCAACCTCATTCAAAGTGCCCTCAAAAGTGGCGCCATCGTCAAAAAGGATCGTGATACGGCTGTTTTCACCATCAACCAAACGCGCGTGGGTCTCCGGTGTTGTGCCGTATACCGCCATGGATGCGATGCCCTTTTCGATAGACACCACGTTCATATGGGTCACAAAGCCAGCGCTATCGACACGCTCGGCAAAACACAGGTCGCGAGAGTTATCAACATAGATGGTCCAACCACCGGCAGAGCCATAATTAGCAAAATTTGCCAAAGCTGCAGTCGCGGTCAGGGCAAGCGCGGCACAGGAAGTTGCTGCAAAACGAAGCATAGTAAAGTCTCCACTCGTTTAAGTGGGCGACGGCTTGCCGCCCGGACGTCCCACGATGTTCTACGGTTTTCACTCTTATTTCAACTACCTGTTGGTCGAACTGCGGCGTTTGGGCTCTTTTTTACGTAGTTTTCCGGGTCTGATCTGCGCTCTGACGCGCGTTCATGGTCAAAAGCTCATAAGTTGCGACCGTTTCGTCATCTTGATTCAGCAGTGCGACATGCCATCGCACCTCCCCATAGGCGCTACTGCGCGGGGTCTTCTGACTTACTGTAAGAATTACTTTCAGGTGATCGCCGGCAATAACGGGTTTGACGAACCGCAAGGAGTCGAGCCCCGTATTGGCCAGAACCGGGCCTTCATCCGGGTCCACGAAAAGACCGGCGGCGAAAGACAACAGCAAATAGCCATGCGCAACCCGGTCGGGGAAGAACGGGTTTCTCCGGGCGGCCTCTGCGTCCATATGGGCATAGAATGTGTCGCCGGTGAAATGCGCGAAATGCTCGATATCGTCCAGCGTGATCTCCCGCGATGCCGAGGTCAAGCTGTCGCCAATTGAGAGGTCTTCATAATATTTGCGGAATGGATGCGGGCCATCGGATTGACGCGGCGCGCCGGGATGCCAACGCCCGGTCAGTGCCCCCAGCATGCGAGGACTGCCCTGCAGCGCCGTGCGCTGCATGTAATGCAGAACGGCACGACTCCCGCCAAGCTCTTCCCCGCCACCGGCACGGCCCGGTCCGCCATGGACCATATGGGGCACCGGGGCCCCATGCCCGGTTGCGCCAGTCGCGCTGTCGCGGTCGTTGATGTAAAGCCTGCCGTTGAACGCAGCGCTATTGCGCAGGACGCCCAGCGCGACTTCTGCGTCATATGTGAAAAGCGAGGTCACCAAAGACCCTCCGCCGCGATTGGCCAACTGGGCGGCATGGGACATGTCCCGCGCAGGCAGGATCGTGGCCACCGGGCCAAAGGCTTCGACCTCATGCACGGCATGCGCCGCGTCCGGGTCATCGCATATCAGCAGATGCGGCGCGATGAAGGCCCCGGTTTCGGGGCCTTGCGGTGTAAGTCCACGGGCGATCAGGCGCGCTTCGGCCTGTAAATCGCCCACCCGCGCCAGCACATCCTGTTTCTGGGCCTGCGAGACCAAAGCGCCCATGCGCATGGCCGCGTCGCGCGGGTCACCGGTTGTGATGTCGGACAGCCGCCCCACCAAAGCCTCAGTGACGTCTTGAACCAAAGGCTGCGGCACGATCAATCGACGCATGGCCGTGCATTTCTGCCCGGCCTTCACAGTCATTTCGCGGATCGTCTCTTTGATAAAAAGATCGAATTCCGCGCTGGCCGGTCCGGCATCAGGGCCCAGAATGGCGGCGTTCAGGCTATCTTGTTCGGCAGTGAAGCGAACGGCATTGCGCAACAGGTTGGGGTGGCTGCGCAAATGCAGCCCGGTTGCAGCCGATCCGGTGAAGCTGACCACATCCTGCGGCCCAAGATGATCCAGCATATCACCCAGACCACCGGACACCATCTGCACAGCCCCGTCCGGCAACAGACCGCTCTCCAGCATCAGGCGCATGGCCGCTTGCGTCACCTGGCAGGTTGCCGTCGCGGGTTTCACGATGGCCGGAACACCCGCCAGCAGGGTCGGAGCGAGTTTTTCAAGCATCCCCCAGACGGGGAAATTGAAGGCGTTGATATGCACCGCTACGCCCTGCAATGGCGTACATATATGTGTGCCCTGAAAGCTGCCATCGCGCGACAGGCTCTCTGCCGGACCGTCGAGATAGACATATCCGTCATTCATCTCTCGCCGTCCTTTGGAGGCATAGACGAACATCGTCCCAATGCCGCCGTCAACATCGATCAAATGGTCCTTGGCGGTTGCGCCGGTGTCGAAAGACAGATCGTAAAGGGCCTGCTTACTGGCATCGAGATGTTTGGCCAGCGCCTTGAGCATCTCAGCCCGCTGGTGGATCGTCATCGCCCGCAGCGCCGGGCCACCTGTATTCCGCGCCCAGCGTAGCATGTCGTCCGGCACCAGCCGCCCATCCCCGGCGCGCCCGATCATGTTGCCGGTAATCGCACTTTCGATCGGACGGGCATTCGGCCCCGGCGCGACCCATGCCCCGCAGGCAAAACTTGGTACATCCAGCATCGGCATTCCCCTGCTCTCTAGTGGTCGTAATCGACAACAAGCCGGTCGCTGACCGGATGTGACTGGCAGCTCAGGACAAAGCCGCGTGCGACCTCATAATCTTCGAGCGCGTGATTGGTGGCCATCTCGACCTCCCCCTCGATCACCTTGCAGCGGCACGTGGAACAGACCCCGGCCTTGCACGCAAATGGCGCCTCGATGCCATTGGCCAAAGCGGCCTCAAGAACGGTCTGCCCCGGTGTCAGATCAAAGCTTCGCCTGGTCCCATCGAGCGTCAGTTGCACCGGCACTAGGGCCGCTCCGGCCTCCCGACGCTCCACCACTCTTTGCGGCAACCGGCCCGGCTGGTCGGATTTGAACAGCTCGAACTTGATGCGATCTTCGGACAGTCCGTGCCGCTTGAGCCCATCGGCAATGGTCAGCATCATCGGCTCCGGCCCGCAGATGAACGCCAGATCGACCGCCGAGGCATCGACCCAATGCTGGAACAAAGCATCGATCTTGGCGCCATCCACCCTCCCGGTGAACAGATCAATCTCCTGCGCGTCGCTTTCCAGCACATGGATCAGCGTCAGACGCCCCATATGGCGGTTTTTCAGATCCTCAAGCTCATCACGAAACATGATCGAATGCACGCCGCGATTGGCATAGACCAGCGTGAAATGCGCGTGCGGCTCACGCGTCAGTACGGTACGAAGGATCGACAGCACCGGCGTGATGCCCGACCCGCCCGCAAAGCCGAGATAGTGACGGACCGCCTGCGGTGCGAGCGGCGCGTGAAACCGACCTTGCGGCGGCATGGCCTGCACGGTCATCCCTGGCGCCAGCATATCATTGGCCCATGTCGAAAACGCGCCACCCTCGACCCGCTTGATACCCACCTGCAGCAAGCCATCGTCCAGCCCTGTGCAGATCGAATACGACCGGCGAATTTCCTGCCCGTCAAAATCACGTCTGAACGTCAGATACTGGCCTTGGGTGAAGGCGAAGGCCTCAGGCTCATCGGGTTTCAATGTCACCACCACCGCATCACGCGTGGTCTTGTGCACATCGGTGACAGTCAGATCATGGAATCGGGCCATAGCTGCCTCAGATACATTTGAAATAGTCGAAGGGTTCCAAACAGTCCCGGCAGCGCCATTGCGCCTTGCACGGGGTAGAGCCGAACTGGCTGATCCGTTCGACATTCGCGCTGCCGCAATGCGGGCAGGACTCAGGCCCACCCGCCGGCTGGGGCGGCGCGATGCCATAGGTTTTCAGCTTGTCCCGCGCCGCGGGCTTCAGCCAATCCGTGGTCCAGGGTGGCGCGAGTTGCTGGCGAATAGCGATCCGGTCGACGCCATGATCCCGCAGCGCCGTTTCGATATCCATCGCGATCACGCTGGTGGCGGGACAGCCGGAATAGGTAGGCGTGACGGTGACAATCAGCGTGCCGTCCTCCCAGTCCACATCGCGCACAATGCCCAGATCGGTCACAGAGATCACCGGTATTTCGGGATCAGGCACTGCATCCAGCCACTCCCAAACCTGCGCAATGGGTGTCACCACGTCGCTCCGGGATAGGAGCGCTGCAAGACCTGCATTGTTGCCAGCATATGCCCCAGATGTTCGGAATGTCGCGCGCCAGTCCGCCCACCGCGATGGGCAAACCGACTTTCCGGCAGGCTCAGCGTCGCGCGTTGCAGCACCTGCTCAACCCGTGCGTCAAACGCGGCGCGCAAGCCGGCCGGGTTCGGAGCAATGCCAGCCCCGGCCAATTCAAGATCCGTCGCGTCTGCTTCGAACCCTTCGCCTGCAAAGGGCCATAACAGGTCCAAAGCGGTCTGCATCCGCGCATGGCTTTCATCCGACCCATCGCCCAACCCGATCACCAGACCTGAGGAGCGGTCGAAGTGATACGTTACCTCCTTGATGGCTTTCTGTGCGATGGCCGACACCCTGTCATCGGCACTGTCGATCAGCGTCTCCAACTGGCCCAGATGCCACGCGTCAAACAGGAATTGGCGCATCATCGTGACGCCAAAATCGCCATTGGGCTGTTCGACCAGAAGCAGGTTCCGAAAATCCCAGGCATCACGCAAAAAGGCCAGATCATCGGCGCTGCGCCCCTGCCCCTCTACATCTGCGGCCAGCCCGAGCCACATCTGCGTCTGACCGATCAGATCCAGCGCGGTATTGGCCAGCGCAATATCCTCTTCCAGCACCGGCGCATGGCCACACCATTCCGACACGCGATGCCCCAACACCAGCGTATTGTCGCCCATGCGCAGGCAGAATTCGAACAAAGCCGACATCACATCGCGCCCACATCGTCGGGAATGTCAAAGAAAGTCGGGTGGCGGTAGACCTTGCTTTCCGACGGCTCATAAAGCGGGCCCTTTTCCGACGGGGAGGACGCTGCAATGTGCTGCGCCTCAACCGCCCAGATGCTCACCCCCTCGTTCCGGCGCGTGTAGACATCGCGCGCATGTTTGATCGCCGTGTCTGCGTCCGGCGCATGCAGTGAGCCGACATGCCGGTGGTTCAACCCATGCTGGCCACGGATAAAGATCTCCCAAAGGGGCCATTGCTTGCTCATGCTCTTGTCTCCCTTGGCCCGGATCACTCTGCCGCCATCTGGCGGGCGCGTTTCTTGTCCGCATGGGCCATTAGACCGTCGCGCACCCAGGCGCCGTCATCCCAGGCTTTGTTGCGTGCGGCGAGCCGTTCTACGTTGCACGGGCCATTGCCTTTGATGACGTCGAAAAACTCAGCCCAGTCCGGCTCTGAGAAGTCATAGCCGCCCTTGTCATCATTCCAGCGCAGATCGGGGTCTGGCACGGTCAGGCCCAGATATTCGGCCTGGGGCACGGTCTGATCGACAAACTTTTGGCGCAGTTCGTCATTCGTGTTCATCTTGATCTTCCAGGCCATCGACTGCGCCGAATGCACGCTGTCTTTGTCCGACGGGCCGAACATCATCAGCGACGGATACCAAAACCGGTTCAACGCATCCTGCGCCATGCGCTTTTGCGCCTCGGTCCCGTTCGCCATTTTCATCATGATGTCGAAGCCCTGGCGCTGGTGAAAGCTCTCTTCCTTGCAAATACGGATCATTGCCCGGCTGTAGGGGCCAAAGGATGTGCGCTGCAGCGGCACCTGATTCATGATCGCTGCGCCATCGACCAGCCACCCTACCGCGCCCATATCGGCCCAGGTCAGCGTGGGGTAGTTAAAGATCGACGAATATTTCATCCGTCCGTCCAGCAGCATCTCGGTCAATTCATCGCGGCTCACGCCAAGGGTTTCAGCCGCACAATACAGATAGAGCCCATGCCCGGCCTCATCCTGCACTTTGGCCAGCAGGATCGCTTTGCGCTCAAGCGTCGGTGCGCGGGTGATCCAGTTGCCTTCGGGCAGTTGGCCCACGATTTCTGAATGCGCGTGCTGGCCGATCTGGCGGATCAGGGTCTTGCGATAGCCTTCGGGCATCCAATCCTTGGGCTCGATCTTCTCTCCGGCATCAATGCGGGCCTGAAACGCGACCAGCTTGTCCGGATCATCCTGTGTCGCTTCGGATTTGACCATCTGTGCATACATTCGCTTGCCCCCTTAAACCCGTTCCAAAATCATTGCGGCCCCCTGCCCGACGCCCACGCACATCGTACACAGCCCATAGCGTCCACGGCTCCGCGCCAGATGTCGTGCGGCCGTGACCACCATCCGCGCACCCGACATGCCCAAAGGATGGCCAAGCGCGATGGCGCCCCCGTTCGGGTTCACATGCGGAGTGTCATCGGGCACCCCTAATGCGCGCAGACTGGCCAATGCCTGCGCGGCAAAGGCTTCGTTCAATTCGATCACATCCATGTCCGATATGCTCAGCCCTGCCCGCGCAAGCGCTTTTTGCGTCGCAGGAACAGGACCGATACCCATGACACGCGGCGCGACCCCGGCGGAGGCTGTGCAGACCACGCGCACCAACGGTGTCAGCCCATGTTTCTTTACCCCAGCGCCCGACGCCACGATCATCGCCGCAGCGCCATCATTCACACCCGACGCATTGCCGGCCGTTACGCTAAGCTCAGGCCCATTCACGCCTTTGAGTTTGCCGAGTTTTTCCACCGTCACGCCAGGCCGGGGATGTTCATCCCGATCCACGAGAATTGCATCGCCCTTGCGTTGAGGGATCGGAACTGGCGCGATTTCATCCGCGAACAGACCCGCCTCCTGCGCGGCGATCCAACGCGCCTGGGATCGCGCGGCAAAAGCGTCCTGATCTTCCCGGCTGATCCCGTACTCGTCCGCCACATTATCCGCCGTTTGCGGCATCGAGTCGATGCCATAAGCCGCTTTCATCTTGGGGTTCACAAAGCGCCAGCCGATTGTGGTGTCATAGACGGCGTTGGACCGCGCAAAGGCCGCTTCGGCCTTGGGCATGACAAATGGAGCCCGGCTCATGCTTTCCACACCACCGGCGATGGTCAGATCATAATCGCCCGCCTTAATTCCGCGCGCAGCCGCCCCGACCGCATCCAGACCCGAGGCGCACAGGCGATTGACAGTGACCCCCGGCACATCCACCGGCAATCCAGCCAACAGCGCCGCCATGCGCGCGACATTGCGGTTGTCCTCCCCGGCCTGATTGGCGTCCCCCAGCACCACTTCATCGACCTGCGACCAGTCCATCTGCGCGTTGCGCGCCATCAAGGCCCGGATCGGCCATGCCGCCAGATCATCTGTCCGAACCGAGGCCAAAGCCCCACCAAACCGGCCAATCGGCGTGCGCAACCCGTCGCAGATAAAGGCGTCCATCAGTCCTCCCCGCGGCCAAAACACTCCTGACCGTCCGGTTGGTCATACAATGATCGGGGATTCGGAACAAGCCCGCGGCGGCGTCTATTCCGCGGGCGTAATTGTCGCGTTCTGCTTTGAAAAATGAGGGCCCAACTCACCCAGAACCTGATCGGGGCGCAATGGCTTGACCAAAACGGCAAGCGCTTGTCCTGCCGCAAACCCGGCCTCCACCTCAGGGTCGCGTGTTGCGGTGAGACCGATCGCCATGCCTTCAAACCCGTCAGACCGCGCCTTTTGCAGTAATTCTGCCCCAGTCATGTCGGGCATCCTGTAATCTGTGATCAACAGGTCCACCGATTGCTTGGCCAGCATGTCAAGTGCTTCCCGAGGGGTTTGCGCCACATACAGCTGCCCAAAAACCCGCTTCAGAACAGCTTCGGCAATTTCCCGCGTGATGGCGTGATCTTCCACCAGCAAAGCGGTCAGACCCGCTGCCACCGCGCGCGTGTCTGTATCGATTTGCGGCTTTGGTTTTGTCTCGACCGTCGCGGGTTTGGCGTCTTTCGCTTCCGGCTCCGCCAAGAAGACTGAAAATCCAAACGCGCTGCCCTCTCCCGGACTGCCTTTGACCTCAAGCTTTGTGCCAAGCTCGCGCAGCCAATCCTGCACAATGGCCAGACCCAGACCGGTGCCGCTGGCGTCACTGTTACCGCGTTCATATGGGCGCAGAAGTTGGTCGATCTTTTCGGGTGCCACCCCGACGCCATCACCACGCACCGTGACGCGCGCCTGCACGCCGCCCGGGGCACGCTCGGCCTTCATCTCAACGGTGACTTGGCGCGCCTTGGCATGCAGTAGCGCGTTGCGGATCAGGTTCATAATGCAGGCCCACAAGCGAAGGTAATCGGCCTCAACCACCAAATGGTCCATCCCGTCTGGCCAGGATGACTGCACCTCAAACCGCGCTGATCCGTCGCTGGCCAAAGCCTGCCCCAGAAACCCGACATCGTTACGCAACCGTACCATGTCAAAGGTTTCGCGCAGACCTGTGATGTCTTCGCGGTTAGTGATTGCAGATTGGATCGCATCCAGAAAGCTAAGCAAGGTGCGTGACGCATCATGAACCTGCGTACGACTGGTCTGAAACGTTTCAGGCGCGCCCGAGATCATCTGGATCGCGGCTGCGGGCGTGCGCATTTCGTGGCTGAGCCTGCGGAAGACATCCTTTTGCTTTTGCGACTGCGTTTCGAACTTTGCCTGCACCCGCGCCAGTTCATAATTGGCAACACGCAACCGATCCGAAAACCAGGCCACCACCCATGTCACACCGGGTGCCACAAGGCAGGGCACAAGACTTGAGATGATGATGCCAAAGGGGATCAACGGCACGCCAAAGGCAAAGGTCACGCCCACATAGATCGCCACGCTCAGCATGACAGAGACCAGCGTCACCACAAAGACAAGCCGCAGGCGGCGTCCCCCCGATCCCGACTTCAACTCAACATTCTGGCCATCCAGCATGAAACACGGCCCTCTGTATACGCACGCTTTTTTTGAATATCGGCTCCAAGATGAAAAATGGTTAACATGCCAGAGAATTGACCAAATGGGTTCCACGGCGGCACACAGATAACCGGCATGCCGCTGATAGGCTCGGCTCAGGCAGCCAGAATGCGCTCCAGCGAATCATGCTCAGCCACCATGTGCCCAGGGGCCACCTCAAGCAGTTGCGGCACATAGTCCGTTTGCCCGGCATCCAGCCGCGATGGCAAGAACCGCAAGGCCGACTGGGTATCGAGCGGCGATGGCAATTCGCCCGGAATACGCAGGCGCGTGCGGCTACGCTCAATGGCCGGATCGGGGATCGGCACTGCAGAAATCAGCGACTTGGTATAGGGGTGCTGCGGCGCGCTGCAGATGGTTTCTCCATCTCCCAATTCGACGATCCGGCCCAAATACAGAACCATGATCCGGTTCGATACGGCCCGCACGACCGACAGATCGTGGCTGATAAAAAGCATGGACATGCCGAATTCTCGCTGCAGATCCTTTAGCAATTCGATGATCTGCGCCTGAATGGACACATCCAGCGCCGAAACAGCCTCATCACAGATGACCAGCTTGGGCCGGTTGATCATGGCCCGCGCAATGCCGACCCGTTGGTTCTGCCCGCCCGACAGCTCATGCGGGTAGCGGTTATACATCGACGGCTCCAGTCCGACCCGCGTCATCATCTTCAGCACTTCTTCGCGCCGCTCTCGCGCGGTCAGATCAGGACGGAAGGTTTTCAAAGGCTCAGCGATCGAGGCCGCGACGGTTTGACGCGGGTCGAGCGAGGCCAGCGGATCCTGAAACACGATCTGCAAATCCTTGCGGAAGGGTTTGAGGGTTTTCTTGTCCATGTCCTGAATCGGCTGACCCAGCCAGGTGACATTGCCGCCAGTGGGCTCCACCAGCTTCAGCACCGCACGGGCCAGCGTAGATTTCCCGCACCCGGATTCGCCCACAATGCCCAGTGTTTCGCCCTTTTTCAGGTGGAAGCTGACGCCATTCACGGCCTTCAGCGGCACGGTTTTGCCAAAAAGCCCGCCTTTCATGCGGATCGGGAAATGCACCTTGAGGTCATGCACATTCAAAAGGGTCTCACCCTTCAAAGCCCCCGGCGCGCCCGCATCATCGATACGGGGCATCGCGTCCAGCAGTTTGCGGGTGTAGTCATGTTTGGGCTGCGTGAAAATCTCGTCCACGGTCCCTGCCTCGACATAGGCGCCGTGGCGCATGACCTGAATGCGGTCGCACATGCGCGCCACCACGCCCATGTCATGCGTGATCAAGGCAATCGCTGTGCCCCTATCCTTTTGCAGAGAGACCATCAGATCGAGGATTTCAGCCTGCACCGTCACGTCCAGCGCCGTCGTCGGCTCATCCGCGATCAGCAGCTTTGGGTCACACAGCATCGACATCGCGATCATCACGCGCTGGCGCATCCCGCCCGACAATTCATGCGGGTATTGATCCAGCCGCCGGGCGGCTTCGGGGATGCGCGTGCGGTTCAGCCAGTCCAGACACTGCACCCGCGCCTCTGCCGAGGACATGCCTTTATGGACCTTCAGCACCTCGGACATCTGCGCGCCGATTTTCAGATGCGGGGTCAGCGCGGTCAGCGGATCCTGAAAGATCATCCCGATCTTAGAGCCACGCACAGCGTTCAACTGGGTGATAGGCAGGTTCAAAATCTCCTGCCCTTCCAGCAGGATGGACCCGCTCGCCCGGCCATTCTTGGGCAACAGCCCCATCGCGGCCATGAAGGTCTGCGACTTGCCAGAGCCGGACTCCCCCACGATTCCAAGACATTCACCGGGTTTGATGTCGAAATTCACGCCTTTGACAGCGTCCACCGTGCCATCGAGTGTTTCAAACCAGACCGACAGGTCTTTGACAGACAAAAGGCTCATATCAACGGTCCTTCGGATCAAGCGCATCGCGCAGACCATCTCCGATGAAGAACATCGTGATGATGATGGTCACATAGAAAAACAGCGGGAAGGCGAGCTGCCATATCGTGCCATAGGCCATGGTTCCGGCCCCTTCGGCGATCAGACGGCCCAATGATGTATGCGGCTCTGAAATGCCGAGCCCAAGGAAGGAGATGAAGCTTTCCGCAAGGATCATCTCGGGCACAAGAAGTGAGGCATAGACGATCACCACCCCAAGCAGGTTGGGCATGATGTGACGGAACATGATGGTCATCTCGCTGACGCCACCGGCGCGCGCGGCTTCGATGAATTCTCGGTTCTTCAGGGTCAGCGTCTGCCCCCGCACGATCCGCGCCATTGTCAGCCAACTGACCGCGCCCAGCGCGACAAAGAGCATGGTAAAGCTACGCCCGGCAATCACCAGCAGCAGGATCAGAACCAAGGTCATCGGGATCGCGAGCAGGATATCCACGATCCGCATCATGGACGCATCCGTGCGCCCGCCGACAAAACCCGCGACAATGCCATAAACCGTTCCGACAACCAGAGCCATCGACGCCCCAATCAGCCCGACCAGAAGCGAGGTCCGCGTGGCCTGAATCACACGCGAATAGAGATCGCGCCCGAGATCGTCGACGCCAAAGAAATGGCCGGATGCCAGCGACGGGAAGCCCATGCCAGCCACATCGCCCATCACGTCCCAGTCGATCTCTTCATTGTCCCAAACCGCGAAGAGCGGGCCGATGATGACAAAGACGGCAATCAAAGACAGGATCGCCAGCGACCACATGGCCGCGCGGTTTTTGACGAACCGGTCCCGCGCATCGCGCCAAAGCGACCGGCCCTGAACGGCGGTGGCATCGGTGAAGTCCGCGGCGATCTGTGCCGCCTTATCAGATTTTGCAAAATTCATCGCATCACGCCTCAATACCGGATTTTCGGGTCAAGCCAGGCATAGGCCAGGTCGGTGGCGAGGTTCACCAGAACCGTCAGCATCCCGTAAAGGATCGTCACCCCCAGCAGCACCGCGTAATCCCGCGACAGCGCCGAGCCGACATAGGCCTGCCCCAACCCGCCGGTGGAGAAATATAGGTCCACAAACACCGATCCAGTGAGCACATAGACAAAGACCGGCCCCAGATAGGACACGACCGGCATCAGCATCGGTTTCATCGCATGACGCCAGATCACGGTGCGGGTGCTCAGCCCCTTGGCCTTGGCGGTTCGTATGAAGTTCGAATTCAACGTCTCTAGCATCGATGACCGCGTAATCCGCGTGATCGACCCGATGTAAGACGTGGAAAGTGCAATCACCGGCATGATCAGATATTGCCACTGACCGCCATTCCAGCCGCCGCCCGGCAGCCAACCCAACCAAAGAGTGAAGGTCAGGATCAGGATCGGACCCATAATGAAGTTCGGCAGTGCCTGCGCCGCAATGCCCAGCGAAACGGCGAAATAATCCAGCCAGGAATTATGTTTGATGGCTGCCGCGACGCCTAGGCTCACGCCCACGATCGTGCAGACCAGGAAGGACAGGAAGCCATAGGTCAGCGAGATCGGGAACCCTTGGGCGATGATGTCATTCACATCGCGGTCCTTGAACTTGAAGGAGGGGCCGAAATCGAAATGCAGCAGGATGTTGGTCAGGTAATCCCACAGCTGCTTCCACAACGGCTGATCCAGACCATAGCGGGCTTCGATATTGGCCAGAACCTGCGGCGGCAAGGGCCGTTCGGAGGTGAAAGGTCCGCCGGGCGCCATATGCATCAGGAAGAAAGACGCGATGATCAGTAACAGGATCGTCGGTATGGCACCGCCAAGGCGCCGCAATGTGTAAGCAAGCATCAGAAGTTACCCGTGAAAAGGGGGAAAGCCCGACCGCTCGTTTCGCGGCGGCCGGGCCAATGTCAGCCGTTATTTGGCGATCTTATAGAGGTTCTTAGAGTACCAGTTCTGTTCAACATTGTTGACAGGCCAGTTCCCCACATCGCTGTCCATCATGTAGACGCCAGCATAGTGGTAGATCGGGATCACAGGCACTTCGGTCGCGATGATGCCTTCGACCTCGGCATAGATCGGCTGCGTGTCATCCGACGTGCGGGCCGAGGCCATCAGCTCATCCAGACGTTCGGATGCGAATTTGCCGTCATTGTATCCCGAAGAAGATTGCAGCAGGTCGAGGAAGGTCGAGGCTTCGTTATAGTCGCCACACCATGCGCCGCGGGCCAGTTCAAAGTTCTGGTTGCCGCGCTCTTCCAGGAAGACCTTCCATTCCATATTGGCCATTTCGACCTGCACGCCCAGCTTCTGCTTCCACATCTGCGACATGGCAACAGCGACTTTCTGATGCGCTTCCGAGGTATTGTAGACCATCTTGAAGCTCAGCGGGTTCGAGCTGTCATAGCCAGCCTCTGCCAGCAATTGCTTGGCCAGATCGTCGCGTTCCTTCTGGCTCATATCCGCCATTTCGGATGCGGGCGGGGTGAAATTGGCAATCGACACCGGTGCAAAGCTGAAGGCTTCGGTCTGGCCACCGGCCAGCACTTTTTCGGTGATGATCGACCGGTCCACCGCCAGCGACAGCGCGCGGCGCACATTCACGTCCTGGAAGGCTTCGGGGCCATCTTCGGTCAGGTTGAACGTGTAATAATAGTTGCACAGACGCGGAAAGGAGATCGCCTCGGCCGGGTATTCTTTTTGCAGGCGTGGGAACTGACCGGCCGGGATTTCGGTGCGGTCCAGCTCACCCGCCAGATAACGGGTCAGCGCGACATTTTCGTCATTGATGACCAGCGCCACGACCTTGTCGATGATCGTGTTGTCATTGTCCCAATACATCGCGTTGCGCTCGCGGACAGACCGTTCCTGCGGCTTGTGTTCGGTCAGGACATAGGCGCCGTTCGACACGATGTTTTCCGGGCGGGTCCACTGATCGCCATGCGCTTCGATCACGGCCTGAGGGGCCGGGAAGGTTGTGGCATGGGTCACCATCTGCGGGAAATAGGGCAGCGGCGTCGACAGCGACACTTCCAGTGTCAGATCGTCGATGGCTTTGACGCCCAGCTCGCTCGGCGCTTTGTCACCAGCCAGAATTTCGGCGACGTTCACCACGGAGGTCAGCTCCATGTACCACGCATAGGGCGAGCCCAGCTCAGGATCGACCGCACGCTGCCAGGCAAAAACGAAATCCTGCGCCGTCACCGGCTCCCCGTTTGACCACTTGGCGTTGTCGCGCAGGGTAAAAGTATAGGTCATCTTGTCGTCAGACACGGTGTAGCCGGTGGCCACGCCGGGAACCAGGTTGCCCTCTTCATCTTGGCTCAGCAGACCTTCGAACAGGTCGCGCACAATCTCAGAGCCAGAGACATCTTCCACTACCTGCGGATCGACAGAGCTATGCTCGTCCAACACACGATAGGTAAAGGTCTGGTCCTCGGCGAGCGCTTCGCCGGTCACGGGATGGGTGCCAGCGGCAAAGGCGGCTCCGGTCAGCATGGTGCTGGTCAGAAGCCCAGCCAGAAGATGGCGGGTGGTTTTGGTCATGTAAGACTCCCTCGTCTACGGCCCGTTCGCGCCGTGGTTGCAGGTTTTACGGGCCTGTCTGTTGGTGGCGCTATCATAAGTACAAGATCGGCAGGTTCAAGCAGCGGACAGGTGGTTTGCTTTGCGGCTGAACGCCACAACCCCAAGATGTTGCAAGCGGATCGCGGGCGCACATATCTGTCACTGAGACGCGGTAACAGAGCATCAAATGAAAAGCGCCAACAGCATTTTGGGTTCTTTGTACAAAAACTTGATTTGGATCAACAACGCAAGGTTCCTGCTTTACTTGAACCTTCGTCCGTCACCTCTCGCGACGTCATGCTGTGTTGTCTCGGAATCGGCGGAAACTTGCCGCCAGGTCAACGGGCCGCGATGCCGATCAGTCGGGCTGCCAAAGGCGCACAAGTGATCACCAGAACAAGCCGTGTCAGATGATGCACCACGACATAGCCCAGATCCGCTCCCGTCACGATCGCCAGCACCGTCATCTCGGCCTGCCCGCCCGGCGCAAAAGCCAGAAAGCCATCAACCGGCCCCGCCAATCCCAACAGAACGACAGCTTCGGTAAAAAGCGCGGCAAGCGCGGCAAGGATCAGCACAAAGGCCACACCGGCCAGAACAATCCGACGGATTTCGGCCAGCGTGATCCCGGAATAGCCGACGCCTACCCCCATCCCGATAAAGAATTGCGCGGCAATGATGGCCTCAGCCGGGGGGCGGGTGTGGATCAGACCGCCCAGCGACAGCGCCATGGTCATGATCAGCGGTCCAACAATGGCCGCACCGAACAGGCCGATCCGCTCCCCCCCTTTCCAGCCGACCAAAGCTGCCACCACCATCAGCGCCATTTCATGCAGCGGCAAATCGCGCGCCGGGGCTCCAGCAGGGTTGGACAATTCGGCCCCGAAAAGCTGCGTCAGGACGATAGGCGCCACGGTGATCACGATCAGCACCCGCGTCGCATGGATCAGCGACAGCGCACGCGGATCGCCGCCGGCCTCTTTCCCGAATACAATCATGTCCTGCAAGCCGCCGGGCATGGACGCATACCAGGGGGTGCACGCCATGATGCCACTATCGCCGTCAATCATGACCTCGCGCACCTGATCAAGCGTTTCGCCCACCAGCGCCACGCGGCGCGCACGTCCGCGTTCGCGCGGGGCCGCGCCCTCGACCTGAGCGCGCACCCATTCGGCCCCGGCCCGGGTTTTTCCCGCGCCGCGCCCGCCCAGGATCACCCAACTGCGCCAATCCCCGTCGGGTGGCAGCTGATGCGGGTGCGCCCAGAATTCAAAAAGAAATGGGAGGGCGCAAAGCGCGCCCTCCGACAAACCGTCAAGAAAGTCGGTCTGAACTTGTGCAGGTGCGGAGACGAGCCAGTCGGCACCCGATTTCAAGCCGAGCGGCGTCCATGTCATGCTCTCCGTCGCGGATGCGGGCAGCGCCCATGTTTCTTTCCTGTAGCTCGACAAGTTTGGCCTCCATCTTTTGCAGGGTTTGCACCAATCCATCGACCTTGCCGACCTTGCGCGCGGTTTCGGTCAAATCGGCCTCTTCGGTGCCGATCAGATCGCGAGCCGCCTCGGCATCCTGCCGAAGATTGGTCAGTGAAACCTCCACCGATTGCAGAAGTTCAGCCGTGCGCTCAAAGCGCTCCTTTGGATTAAAAAGTGCCATTGCTCGATAGTCCTTCATGCGATTGTCCCAAATCCGCACGAGCTCGCGAGTGTCGGGGTCTGACGATGCCTCTCTCGCCTTGAATGCCCCGGTTTGTCTCCTCACGGTCCAGCCAAGACCTGTATAGAACAGCTGGCTTGTAAAGTCAAGTTTTCCTGACTTTTCAATACCTTATGCGAACGCCCCAGTTAAGCATTGCTTGCCGGGGCGCGCGCTGATGTGAAGAAAGGATTAATTGTCGTCGGTCAGACTGCGCACGCGTGAGCGTTCGATCTCGCGCCAGGCGGCAACATTGCGGTTATGCTCGGCCAGAGTTTCGGCAAAGGCATGTCCACCGGTGCCATCGGCGACAAAGAAGATATAGGCCGTCTCGTCCGGATTGGCGGCGGCTTCCAGCGCCGCCAGACCGGGATTGGCGATAGGCGTGGGCGGCAAGCCGTCGATTACATAAGTATTCCAAGGCGTTTCGCGCCGCAATTCTGACTGGCGAATCCCCCGACCAAGCGTGCCTTGGCCTCGGGTGATGCCATAAATCACGGTCGGGTCCGTCTGCAGGCGAATCCCCTGATTGAGCCGGTTCACAAAGACCGAGGCAACCTGGCCGCGCTCTTCCGCAACCGCCGTTTCCTTTTCGATGATCGAGGCCAGTGTCAGCAATTCCATGGGTGAAGAAATCGGCAGCCCGTCTTCCCGTGTGAGCCAGGCATCGGTCAGACGGGTTTGTTGGCGGGCCTGCATCTCCTCCAGCAAAGACAGGCGCGTGGTGCCGGGCGTGACATCATAGCTGTCCGGCGCCAGCAGCCCTTCGGCAGGGCGCTCGCCCGGCTCTCCGGTCAGAATGTCCATGCGGCTCAGCGCATCGACCACCTGCCAGCTGGTCACGCCTTCGGCCATCGCGATGCGGAACCGCGTGTCGGGCTTGGCCTTGAATTCGTTATAGGCGGCGGGGATCGCGTCCTCGGCGGGGTTGAAACTCGCACGCTCTTCAAAGCGCGTGGTGGTGGGGTCCATCTCGCGCACATCGATGATCAGACGGGTCACGCCGATGCGATAGACAATCTCGGACCCGCAGGTCGAAGCGCCGCCGCGCGTGACCTGATCGACGATGGTTTCCATCGACGCACCCGGTTCGATCAGGAAGCTGCCCGCCTTGAGATCACCATCCTTGCCCGCGTAATCCACGCCCAGCCGGAACAGGCTTGGCGAGTTGATCGCGTTCTGATCGGCCAGGCTCGCGCTGACCTCGCTGAAATTGCTGCCTGACGGCACCTGAAAGCAAATCGCCTCCTGCAAGGGCCCCGAGGCACGGTATTGCGCCTGCCCAAAGAGGATCAACCCTGCCAGCAGGAACAGGCCCACCATCAGCAGGGTGAGCACATTGGAAGCCAGGTTACGCCACATCAGTCGNCGACTTTTCCGAAGATGACCGAAGCATTGGTGCCGCCAAAGCCAAAGCTGTTGGACAGCGCCACATTGATCTCACGCTCACGCTTGGCATTGGGGGCGAGATCCACGGGGGTCTCGCGTTCCGGATTGTCTAGGTTGATGGTCGGCGGCGCGACCTGATCGCGGATGGCGAGGATCGAAAAGATGCCTTCGATGGCACCGGCCGCGCCCAAAAGATGCCCGGTCGCGGATTTGGTCGAGGACATGGTGACCTTGGAGGCCGCAGTGCCCAGCAACCGCTCCACCGCGCCCAGTTCGATCGTGTCGGCCATGGTCGAAGTGCCATGCGCGTTGATATAATCGATATCCGACGGCTCAAGCCCCGCGCTTTTCAGCGCGGCCCGCATCGAGCGTTCGGCCCCGTCGCCATCTTCGGACGGTGCGGTGATGTGATAGGCATCGCCCGACATGCCATAGCCCAGCACCTCGGCATAGATCTTCGCGCCGCGCGCCTTGGCGTGCTCATAGTCTTCCAGAACCACGATGCCCGCGCCCTCGCCCATGACAAAGCCGTCACGATCTTTGTCATAAGGGCGCGAGGCCGATTTGGGATCATCGGCGCGCTTGGTGGACAGCGCCTTGCAAGCATTGAAGCCCGCGATGCCAATTTCGCAGATCGCACCTTCGGCGCCGCCCGCGACCATCACATCGGCGTCGCCCGCGCGGATGATCCGGGCGGCATCGCCAATCGCATGGGCCCCGGTCGAACAGGCGGTCACAACGGCATGGTTCGGGCCTTTGAAGCCAAAGCGGATCGACACCTGACCCGACACCAGATTGATCAGCGCCCCGGTGATAAAGAACGGCGACACGCCCCGGCGCGGACCCTTGTCGCGCATGCTCAGCGCGGTGTCGGCAATATTGCCCAGCCCGCCAATGCCGGAGCCAATCATAACGCCCGTGCGTTCACGGCCTTCGTCATCTTCGGGCATCCAGCCGGAATCTTTCACCGCCATCTCTGCCGCGGCCAGGCCATATAGGATGAAATCGCCAACCTTGCGCTGCTCTTTGGGGAGCATGTAGTCATCCGGGTTGAAGGTGCCGTCGCTGCCATCGCCGCGCGGCACTTCGCAGGCATAGGTGGTGGTGACACCCGCGGCTTCGGCATCAAACAAAGTGATCGGGCCTGCGCCGGACTGGCCGTCCAGAATACGCTCCCAGCTTTCCTCGACTCCGCTGGCCAGCGGCGTGACCAGCCCCAGCCCCGTAACAACCACTCTGCGCATGTTTTTCTTCGCCTTCGCCTGTGTGACAGTTTCCGCTCTTTCTTCGGCTCTTACCGCGCCAGAGGGGTGAGGGGCAAGGGGCCGAGGTGTCAGAGGAATTCGGCGCGCAGCTCTTTGCCGGGTGTGGCCTGCGCCAGTAGCGCCTTCAGCGTGGCGGTCTTACGAAAAAGCGCTCGGCCCACCAGCGCGCCATCGATGCCGGGAATATATTTCAGCCGCGCCACGTCATCTTCGCCGCGCACCACGCCGGACGCAATCAGCGGCGCGCGCACATGCGGCGCGAGCCCCGAAATCACACCCATGCTGGCCTCTGCATCGCGGAGATCGCTGTCGATATCCGTCACGATCACCCCGGCCAAAGGCACGGCCTCATAGGCTTGCAACAAGGCCTCTGGCGTCATCGCCGCAGCCTCGCGCCAGCCTTCGGTCATCACCTGCCCCTGCCAGATATCCAGCGCCAGCACGATCTGATCGGGATAGAATTTGGCCAGTTCCGCCACCAGTGCGGGTTGTTTCGCCGCCAGCGTGCCCACAACGACCCGCGCGGCGCCACGATCGATCCAGGTGGTCACCTGCTCGCGCGAGCGCATGCCGCCGGCCAATTGCACATTCAACCCGGCGCTGCGGATGATCTCTTCGACCAGATCGGCGCTGTTGCCCTGCCCCTGCACGGCATCGAAATCCGTCAAATGCATCCAGCTCGCCCCCTCGGCGGCCCATCCGCGCGCGGTTTCGACCGGATCGACATGCCACAGCATCGGGCTTTCCAGCCGCCCTTTATCGAGCGTCACACAACGCCCGCCCAGCAATTCCATCGTTGGATAAATCTGCATCGCTCTCCCTCCGATCGCGCCGTTTCACTCTCCTTTAGCACGAATTGCCGCCGATCGCTGCTCAACCGCGACGCGGCAGTGCTTGATTCCGGCCAGGACGCTGCGCCGACAGGGCNGGGCGCCGATCTGATCAGCGCGAAAAGAAGCCGTTGCGCATCTCATCCCACAGGCGCAGCCGTTCGGTACATTCCGCCCAGAATTGTTCAGGCGATTTGCCACCGCAGACCTGCGCATAAACCCGCATCTTATTGCTACCATAGATTCTGGCGAGATCTTCATTGCTGTCGCCGCGTGCCCAAAGATCATCGGTGATCGCAGCAAGGATCTTGGCCAGTTCACCATTGCCGGTGGCGCCCCGATCGACCGCGTCGATCATATCGGCGCCACCATCATACATACTGGCATTGGCCGTTGCAAAATCGACAGCCAATTCAACAGAGAACATATCATCCGTGGCGATACCCACGTGTTCCACGCCGACCAACTGAACATAATAGTCAATCATATCTGCCGCCTGCCGGGGCGAAATATCTTCGGGCCAAATGCCGTCCATCATCCATTCGTTAAAGGTTGGCGCAAGATAGCTCCCTGATTTCGCGGCACGCAGCGCTTCGTCATGGGGAATATTGCGATAACACCCCCGGCCGGGACCGAATGCGTATAAACGTAAGGCAAGCCCGGATAAGTCGCGCCCATGTAATCCATGGCATCCTTGGCCGTTGTGGACCCTGTATGGCTTAGGTCCAGCAAGATGCCAAAGCGCACCATCTCGTCGATGACCGATTGCCCCATGGCGTCAGCCCAATATCGAGCCCCTTTTGTGCAGTCAGTTGCCCTTTGCCGGTGCGCAAGGTGTCGTTATCGGCGAGGATCATCGACGTGATCCCGATATTCTTGAGCAGGGCCATTTTTTCAGATCGCCATCTAGGATGGTTGCCGTCTGGCTGTTGCAGATCACGGCCGTTTTGCCCTGTGCATGGGCCGCTTCGATGTCTCGCGTCTGGTTGACGATGATGACGTTTTCCGGCTGCTCGGCCTCGTAACGACCCAGGAGCAGGATAGAGGGCTTATCAATTACACACCATGGTGCCAACGATATGCCAAGGTCATGATTTGTAACGGGAGTTTTTCGGCATGGCGACAGAACAGCCTGCCGCCAGACTCAAAACGGCGCCCCTGCAAGTGCAAGGGCGCCATTTCATTGGCCCAAAAGGATCAGAACCTTTTAGGAAGCGTCGTTGATGAACTTCACCGCGTCGCCAAAGGTCTGGATGGTTTCGGCTGCGTCATCGGGGATTTCGATGCCGAACTCTTCTTCGAAGGCCATAACCAGTTCCACAGTGTCCAGGCTGTCCGCGCCCAGATCGTCAATGAAGGAGGCATTCTCGGTGACCTTGTCTTCTTCGACACCCAGGTGCTCCACAACGATCTTTTTCACGCGATCTGCGACGTCGCTCATGTCAATTCCTCATTCCGTTGGGCCGTTTGACCCTTTCTTGCCAATCACGCCATGCGGATTGACCGTTTCATGCCCGGAGCCCGGGCGGCTCGCTCCCCGGGCGGTGCCGGGAAAAAACTCTTGCGAGGCAGCCACCTGCCCCGAATAGCGCGCCTATAGCACAGAGTGCCTGAGAGGCAAACGCTTTCGCGAACTGTTCGGCCGTCCCGGTTTTCCCTAGGGTCAGCCATGCGTCCTTCGCGCCAGATGGGATGGAGCCGCGCAAATTGCAAGGACGAAAACGCCCTCGCGCAATGCGGTCAAAGCATAGCCATCCCGCCATTGACATGCAGGGTCGACCCGGTGACATAGCCGGCCTCCGGGCTGGCCAGATACAGAACAGCGGCCGAAATCTCCTCTGCCTCGCCCATCCGGCCCGCCGGAATGCCACCCAGAATGCCGGCCTTCTGATCATCGGTCAGCTTATCGGTCATGGCCGTGCGGATGAAGCCCGGCGACACCGCGTTCACGGTGATACCACGGCTTGCAACCTCATAGGCCAGCGATTTCGACATGCCGATCACGCCAGCCTTAGCGGCGGCATAGTTTCCCTGCCCCGGATTGCCCGTCGCGCCCACGATGGAGGAAATGTTGATGATCCGGCCCCAGCGTGCCTTCATCATCCCGCGCAGCACGCCTTTGGACAGTTTGAAGATCGCCGTCAGGTTCACGTCGATCACGCTCTGCCATTCCTCATCCGACATGCGCATGAAGAGATTGTCCCGCGTGATGCCCGCATTGTTGACCAGAATATCGACCGAGCCCATGACCTCAGCCGCGCGTTTGGGCAGGGCATCGACCTGCTCTGCATCCGACAGGTTGCAGATCAACACATGCGCGCGCTCGCCCAATTCGGCGGCCAGTGCGTTCAGCGGCTCTTCCCGCGTGCCGGTCAAGGCCACCGTGGCGCCTGCAGCGTGCAGGGCGCGGGCAATTTCTCCACCAATGCCGCCGGACGCCCCAGTGACAAGGGCGTTTTTTCCAGTCAGGTCAGACATCTGCATTTCTTCCTTAAGGTTCTGGATCAATCTGCGGTCAGGCTGGCCGCGGCGGCCTTGGCCTCATCCGGGG
>JABSSB010000300.1 GCA_013214715.1 Paracoccaceae bacterium
CAGCAGATGCTGATGACAGGCGATTTCCTTTTCACTCAACCGACCGCCGCTGAGATTGCGGTGCAGGCTGATGTGATCGACATCCTTCATCGTATTCATGGCCCGAGGCAACAGGACCGGATCGACGCTGATGTAATCGTTCATCACATATTCTTCGAGCCCGCCGCGCTCATGGCTGGAAATCCTGATCCAAAGCGGGGCCATCGCCTGACCTTTGAATTTGGCAATGTTGAGCGCGTCAGCGCCCAGCTCTCTGGCAATCTCGATACAGGTTTCCCAACACGCGCCGGTATCGTCGACGCCTTGCAGGCGTTGCAATATGTCAAAGAGGATATTGCGCTGTTGTATCGTCATCACAGAATCGCTTTGTGATCAGGGCTAGGCCGGGCGTGGCTGTAGATTACTGCGTCAAGCTAGAGAAAACGATAGAAAACTCAACAATCCACGGCATTGTTTCAAGAACCGTGGACAATGCCAACATGACGTAGAAGCTTTGGCCCAGAGGCGTCAGACCTGCAAATCGTCGCTCAGCTGCGCAACGGTGATGTTTGCCACCGTGAGCACATGCTTGGAGCCAAAGGTGAATTCGACATTGCCATCTACGTCATTGGCTGCGTTCAGCACCTTCCCGCGACCGCCCAAGCCCGTGATCAGCAGGGTGCCGACGTCATCCTCGAAATCCGTGATCAGGTCGCGCCCACCCTGTCGGGCATAGACAAAAGTGTCTGCGCCGCCGCCGCCGGTCAGGTCGTCATTGCCACCGTCGCCATTCAACAGATCGGCGCCGCCACCCCCGCTGAGGGTGTCCTTGCCGGCGTTACCACTTAGCGCGTCACGGCCACCAGAGCCGCGCAGATCATCGCCGCCCACGCCGCCGGACAGCTCATCATTGCCGGTCCCGCCGATCAACCTGTCACCACTGTCACCACCTTTCAGCGTGTCATTACTGCCGGCGCCATCCAATGTGTCAGCGCCGCCGCCGCCCAGCAGCGAGTCGTTGGAGCTGCCGCCGCGCAGGGTGTCCTGACCATTGCCACCCAACAGCGTATCCGCGCCACTTCCACCAAGAAGCAGGTCATTTCCGCTGCCACCCGAGAGATTGTCACGCCCGCGGCCGGTATTCAGACTGTCGGCACCGCCCAAGCCGAAAAGATCGTCATTGCCGCCCAAACCGCTTCTTCCGTCTGCTCATAGAGTGCCTCACAGTGTCCACTATCGATGGTGGACACTTAGCCTCCACCGCAGGCAAGCGTTTGGTCGGGTTCAACGGACGCTTACACACCATCTCGACGGCTGCAGAGTAGTCCTCGGCTTCAATAGCACGCTTTAACTTGAAATATCGGACATCTACGTCGAATAGGGTCCAACGCGTTTCGGCGTCGTCGGTTACTATTGCAAAGCTGTCGCTGCCTCATACAAATACGGTTCCCCACTGGATCAGGTCACCACTCAGCGACATATCGATGCCGCGATTGGTCAATACGTTAAAATCGAATTTACAAATGCGCGTGAACCACTGAAAATGCGTGCTTCAATAGCTTTTCAGCAAATTCATTTTCAGTTTGGTCTGCCTCGGTGGGGAGCATCGCATCCTCTTGAATGGCTGCGCCAACTTTTTGCAAACGCCCTTCTAAAACTGTGCCCCATACAGTTATGTCTTTGATTTCCATTGGGTCAATTGTGAGCGGGTTTTCTTCCAAAATAGTGAAATTTGCCAGTTTGCCAGTTTGTATGCTGCCAAGTTCGTCTTCGATTTTGTGAGAAAACGCAGCGTTTAGCGTGACACCCTTCAGCGCTTGTTCTGCTGAAACGCGTTGTTCAGGTCCAGCTATCCGGCCAGAGCTGGTTATCCGGTTCACGGCACACCACATCAGGAACAAGGGGTCGCCCGGTGCCATTGGCATGTCAGAGTGCAAGGACCACGAAATATTTGCCTGCTCGACGTCGCCCAACCGGACCATTTGATCTGCACGATCAGTGCCCAGCCCAGTTCGGCCATATTGGTCAGAAAGAGCAGTCACATAGTAGGGGTTGGCGCTTACGATTGCACCCAGCTGTTTGATCCGGTCAACCTGATCTGGTGCACTGACAGCAAAATGAACGATCACTGTTCTATGATCGAAGCGGGGGTTCCGCAGCATGTTGTCTTCCAGGGTATTCAGAACCCTGTCCAAACCTGCGTCGCCGTTCACATGGATGTGGATTTGATAGCCCGCGTCCCAGTAAATGCGGAAGGCGCGTTCGAAGTCGCCCTGATCCATCATCCATTCGCCTTTATAATCGCCGATTGCAGGGACGCGAAGCTGCATCGCCAAAGAGTAGATCGCGCCGTCAGAAAACAATTTGACTGTGCGTTCTGTCATACTGGTCATCCCGCCATACCAGTTACTGAGTGCCTCGGTATCCTTGATGACTTGGTCATCATCTTCACTGAGCGCGATCAGGCTTTTTCCATCAGGGGTAAAGGACCATCGGAAGGGCATGGACGGCGATGACATAACGGCATTTACCGCGTCCTGGACAGGCTTGGCCAAGATACCACCCGGCTCGTTGCCATATGTGATGCCCTTGGCATGCATGAAGTCGCGCATGATCCCCAGGCCCTCGCGAAATTTATCTGGGTTCGCGATCATTGGTGCGATATTTGGAAGAACTTTAAAAACGCCTTGTTCCCAGAAATGTCCGGCTTCGTAGTCGGATTGCATTTGCTCAGATGTCGACCACGTTTCCATCAGTTCTTTGGTGACGCCAGCCTTTC
>JABSSB010000301.1 GCA_013214715.1 Paracoccaceae bacterium
TGGTGCTGGTCGATCTGACCTCGCAACTTTTGTTTGTCTATCGCAACGGGGTCAATATCGGGGTGTCGACCGTTTCGACCGGAAAACCCGGCCATGAAACCCCGACCGGCGTGTTCCAGATCCTGCAAAAAGACGCCGACCACCGCTCCAGCATCTATAACAACGCCCCCATGTTCTACCAACAACGCCTCACATGGGGCGGTGTTGCGCTGCATGCAGGCGGCTTGCCGGGCTATCCTGAAAGCCATGGCTGTATCCATTTGCCGATCGAGTTTGCGCGGCAATTGTTTGATGTCACCACGATGGGGGGCACCATTGTGGTGACAGGCCGGGCCGGCGCACCGATCCTCGCACCGGCGGGCGGGGTTCTGGCCCCATTTGATGAGAGCGGAATTGCGGCCAGCCACATGCCGCTGCCAGAAAATTCGAACTGGGCATGGGATTTCACCGTGCCCGAAGAGGGGCCGATGTCGATTGTTATATCGACCCGCGACCAAAGCGTCATGGTGCTACGCAATGGCCAGGAAGTCGGGCGCGCTCGGGCGATCATTGACGATCATATCGGCACCCACGCCGCTACCCTCCACCGCGACAAAAATGGCGAATGGTATTGGGTGATGATCGGCCTGCCCGGGCATGAGGGGGAGGCCAATCACCCTCTCGATGCGCGCGCATTTGAGCGGTTGCAATTGCCCAAAGGCTTTTACGACATTGTCTCAAGGCAGGTCGGCGAAGGCACCACAGTGGTGGTGACTTCAGTGGGTCTGGATGATCCGGGCACGGGGCAAAACCTGACCTTGATATCTGCGACCGATTGACTGCCTGCACCGGGGCCTGAAACTTGCGCCAGCGCGCGGCAGATGGGCGCCAACACCCGCGCATTTTGACCGTCACACGCCGCATTACTGTGCCCTTTGCGTCGCAGAACTCACCTCCGCGTCCGCATCTGTGCTCATCTCCGCGCCCATTTCCGCGGTCCTATCGCGGGTCAATTGTTTGGAATAAAACCACCCGATCCCGATCAGGCTGAAACCCAAGGCCATAAAGCTCGCAATCCGCAGCAATCCATCCAGCCCGGCTGCATCGATAAGGAACACCTTGGCCACCGCCACCAACATCAAAACCAGCGAACCGATCCGCCAGCTGCGTGTGCGTTTGACAGATCCCCAAGCCAAAAAGCCCAAAGCCAGCACAATGCCTAGCAAAGATATGACCAGACTTTCGCTCGGGCCGATCGGCACAGCGGTCAGGATTGAACCGGCGAACACCTGACGCAGCAGCGAAAAGCTCCACGCCGCGATCAAAACCATAGTGGCCACATCGCACACCAAGCGCGCCACACGAGGCGCAAGGTCAAGACGCGCGCTCGACAATGCCCGCTCCGCCTCGTCCAGCTCCACATCCTTGATCTGCGCACCGGCCATCTCGATGTGGCGCATCTGCGCCGATGCCAGCCACAATCCCGCAATCGCCGCGAGATAGGCCGGAGTCAGCCAGTTGGCGATCGGCACAGCGCCCACCGCTTGTTCAGCCCATAATGGATTGTGCAAAATCGCGGTGAACCACACGAAATGCATCAATCCTGCCCCAACCAGGCCCAGCGCAATCCACGCCCGCTTGGGGGATGGGAAAAGCCGCGCCGCGCCCAGCGCACAGATCAGCAAAAGCCATTGCCACGCGCTGCGCTCCGCCATGCCATATTCAACGAACACAGACGGCGAGCCGACCGCGAACAGCAATTTGAACAGGCTGTGCCCGGCCACCACCGCAATCACGCCCAAGGCAATTGCAAACGCCGCTTTGGCTTGCACACCTACACCTGCACCGCGCCGCAAAATCACCGCGATCGCCAATGCCACAGGCGCAAACTTCAAGGCCAGATCCTTCGGCGTGACCGCGCTGATGACCAGGAACGGATCGCCAATCACCGACCCCACGCCTGCGTCCAACCATTGCGCAAAGGGCACAAACGACCACAGGCCCGCAATGGTCAATGCGGTGCCCCATGCAGCTTTACGACCCGCATTCCAGAGATAGAGCGCAATCGCGCCCGCGGCGGCAATCCATGCCAGAGGCATGCTCGGCACCGCTTGCGCAATCGCACCATAGATCAAGATGACGCCGCCGGCCTCGCCCACTCCGCGCGAGAGCGCGCTGCGCCCAAGCCACGCAAGCCCTAGGAAAATCGTCGCCACACTCATCCAGCGCACCAATGCGCGCAGCATATCGACCGCTTGTGGCACAGGTCCCAATTGGGTCAATTCCGCCGCATGGTCGGGGGTCACCCCCAATGCCAACCACGCAGTCGCCGCACTCACCCAGGCCATAATGGTGAGCGCAGCGCTATCGCGCCGGGCATAAAGCGCGAGCAAAGACACGCTGGCAATCAGCCCCATGACCGGCGCTGCCCAAGCGGGCGCAGCGATAAACAATCCGGCCAGAAACAACCCATAGGCCGTGCCCAGCAAGACCAGCGATTTGCGCGTCTCCAACTCCTCTCCGCTGCGCCAGATATGGGTGAAGGCCAGCGCCGGGATCGCGGCAAGCACGCCCACCACGGCGGCCAACAGAATGGAATTGCCGCCCCCATCCAACACACCAAAGCGGATATAGGTGATCGCGCCAATCACCGCCGACACCGCGCTCAATTGTCCGATATCGATCCAATCGCCCCGGCGAGCGCTTGGCGCACGCGCGGATCGCGCAGGCGGTCCTCAAACCGGAACGCCCCTTCCGCCCCGGCCAATAGCGC
>JABSSB010000302.1 GCA_013214715.1 Paracoccaceae bacterium
TTCGCCATCAGGCAGATCTTCACCCGCACGAAAACTTCGTCGATGATATGCAGCCCGGAATGCGGCAGCAGCGAATGAATGTCCGCAACACGCCCATAGGTTGAGTTTTCCACCGGCAGCATCGCGTAATCGGCGTCACGATTGCGCACCGCGTCGATCACATCTTCGAAGGTGCGACAGGGGAGCGCCTCCATCTCCGGGTGAGATTTCTGGCAGGCTTCGTGGCTATAGGCGCCTGCCTGACCCTGAAAAGCGATGATTTTCGTCACAAACTCGATCTTTCTTGTGGGATAGGGGCAAAATCGCGCAGGTTGCGGGGTGGTCTACACCTTGCGCATCCTTAGGTGAAGCCTTAGACAACCGCCAACCAACGATCAGACGGACGTGCGACCAAATGGATACGATGACGACAACCAAGGTGGCCGCGAGCCTTTGCGGTGCGCTGCTTGTTTTTCTTCTTGGAAGCTGGGCCGCCAGCGGGCTGTTCAATGTCGATGGCCACGGCGCACAGGCTTATGTGATCGACACTGGCGACTCGGACGCTGCAACAGATGAGCCCGAAGTCAACTTTGAAGAGCTGTATGCCGCCGCCGATATCGAAAAAGGCGCGCGCATCTTCAAGAAATGTTCGGCCTGTCACAAGCTGGAAGAGGGCGCAAACGGCACCGGTCCTTACCTTTATGGCGTTGTGAACCGCCCGATCGGCTCGGCTGAAGGTTTCAGCTATTCTTCGGCGATGGGGGGGTTTGGGGGCGAATGGACGCCGGATGAACTCAACGCCTTCCTTGAAAAGCCGTCTAACTACATGTCCGGCACGTCAATGGCCTTTGCCGGCCTGCGCAAGATCGACGAGCGTGCGAACGTGATTGCCTATCTCGACAGCCTGGACGACTGAGCCACGCTTTCCGTAGCAATAGGTTAAGGACCGTCGGGTTTCGGCGGTCCTTTTCTTTTGTCAGGTCAGATTCGAAACATTGGCTCACGCAATGGTCAGGCAATCGCCGCTTGAAACTTGCCCTTTCGCAGACTTAGCTAATTGTAAGGACAGCGCAGGCTTCGCTGCGCACAGGCAGGGTTAGGGAGATACGAATGGCACAGGGCAGAACGACATTGGTACGCAAGCAGGCGCAGGTGCGTGCAAAAGCGGCTGACGGGGCGCAGGCCCGTATCGCGGCTGCACTGGCGCTGTCGGTTCTGTTTCTGCTGGGGCTGACCACGCTGGTCTGGGCCGAGGATGAGGTCAAGATCATCAAGGCCCATGGCTTCACCGAGCTGGGCGAGTTGAAGTACGGCCCCGATTTCGAACATTTCGACTATGTGAATGTTGATGCTCCTCGCGGCGGCACCCTGTCCTATGCCGCGCAAGGCACATTCGACAGCTTCAACCCCTTCACCCGCCAGGGCCGCGCCGGTGCGCGCTCGGCCGATCAGTATGAAACGCTGATGGTGCCGTCCTATGATGAGGTCGGCTCCTATTACGGGTTGATCGCAGAAAGCCTGGAATATCCCGAAACGCAGGATTGGGTGATCTTCAATCTGCGCCCCGAGGCGACCTTTTCCGATGGCACGCCCGTCACCGCCGAGGATGTCGTGTTCTCGCATAACCTGTTTCTCGATCAGGGGCTTGAAAGCTATGCCCGCGCCGTGCGCAACCTGATCCCCGAGGCCGAAGTGCTCGATACCCATCGGGTGAAATTCTACTTTAACCCCGATGTGCCGCGCCGCGGTCTGATCACGCAGGTGGGCGGCACGCCGGTCCTGTCCAAAGCCTGGTTCGAGGCCGATCCCGAAAACCGCCGCCTCGACAAAGCCCGGTTGGAGCCGGGCATTGGCACGGCGCCCTATATCCTCGACAGTTATGACATCAACCGCCGCATCGAATATGTTCGCCGCGATGATTACTGGGGATATGATCTGCCGGTGAATCGCGGGCGCTACAATTTCGACCGCATTCGCATCGAATATTTCACCGATTCGGTTGCCGCGATGGAGGCCTTCAAAGCGGGCGAATTCACCTTCCGGCAAGAGAACAACTCCAAGAACTGGGCGACCTCTTATGATTTCCCGGCGGTGGATCGGGGCTGGGTGATCAAGGATGAATTGCCCGATGGCAATGTGCCCAACGCGACCGGGTTCGTGATGAACCTCAACCGTCCGCAATTTGCTGATCCGCGCGTCCGCGAGGCCGTGCAACTGGCCTATAATTTCGAATGGACGAATGAGAGCCTGCAATATGGCGCCTTCCAGCAGCGCAACAGCTTCTGGGAAGGCTCCGATCTTGAGGCCGAGGGCGTGCCCGAAGGACGCGAGCTTGAGATTCTGCAATCGCTGGGCGATGCGGTGGACCCTGAAATCCTGACCGTCGAGCCTGTGATGGCCCATACATCCAACCCCGAGCGTAAGAATGACCGCCGCAATCTGCGCGCTGCC
The DNA here is from genome assembly GCA_013214715.1 of Paracoccaceae bacterium. Classification (GTDB taxonomy): domain Bacteria; phylum Pseudomonadota; class Alphaproteobacteria; order Rhodobacterales; family Rhodobacteraceae; genus JABSSB01. The sequence continues at coordinate 2,431 of JABSSB010000302.1, forward strand.
AGCCGGCTGTTGGACGAAGCCGGTTGGGAGGTGGGCGATGACGGTCTGCGCCGCAATGCCGATGGCACCGTTCTGGCGATTGAGTTTCTGTCCGATGACCCGGTGCTGGACCGTCTGATCAACCCATTTGTGGACAATCTCAAGGCGATTGGGATCGATGCCAGCTATAACCGCATCGACAACGCGCAATTCACCCTGCGCCGTCGCGACCGCGATTTCGACATGATCCGGGCCGGCTATCGCAAATCCTTGCGGCCGTCGACAGGGCTCTATCAGCAATATGGCAAGGAAGACGCCGAATATTCGGTCT
>JABSSB010000303.1 GCA_013214715.1 Paracoccaceae bacterium
CAATTGTGATTTTCAATCGGGAATTTCAATTGTTAATCTTTATATGTGATTCCAATTGGGGATTCCAATTGAACCGTTATTTAAATTTCCAATTAGGAATTCCAATTATTGATTTCAATTTGAGATTTCAATTTAGCAGCTTTTTTTAAAAGACCTACAACTTCCTTACGGCCATTAGCAAACTCAGCCTTGTTGAGTAACTCACTATATTTTTTTGTGATTTCTCTATGGTTCATTTTCAACATTTACTACCTAAATTATAAAGTCACTAAAAATATATTTTGTATAAAAGATATCAAAATAGAAATTCGTCTCTCTAGTTATTTAAACCAACCTTTTTTCTTTGGTTTAATCTCTTCTTTAATAACTTCTTTTTTTCTCCCAAATAATCCCTTTTTTTGGACTGTTAAATTCTCTTCAACAGGTTTAGATTTTCTGTTAAATAAGCCTTTTTTAGGTTCTTTTTTAATTGATTCTTTTTTGTCGGAAATCTTTGTTTTTTTAGGATTTGATTTTGAATTTTTGGGTTTGCTATCTGCAAATAAAGTTTGATATACAAAAAAACCAAAAACAGCAAAGAAGCCTAATGCCTGTACTAGAGCAGTTCCAAGATTATCAAACATTTAGGCCTCAACTTTGTATAGTGATTCTTTTTCTTTCGCTTCTATACATTTTTTATCATCAGACAAGCATTCAATTTCTGCCTTCTTCTCAGTATGAGAACTGCAGCCACCTGCATTTGCATTAGATATTGAAAACAAAGTAAGTACCCCTAAAATTAAGGCAAATGAAGTGTTAATCGGTTTCATGAGTTTTATTTTTATTATGGAAAAATAATTTCGCAATTGCGAAGATAATCTTCTCTTCTGCTAAAAGTATCCCCTTTTTATATATCTATTTGTAGTAATTAACTAAATCGATAATTAATATTGCTAGTAATGAAAAACCTAAAATGAAAGGTAAATAAGGATATTTATTTAAAATTTTGTTTAGTTGATTTTTCGATGTTTGTTTTTCCTTTTTCTTTTCTCTAGGTGGTAAGCCTAACTCTTCCCTTCTCTTAGCTTCTCCCATAATTTTTAAACTATTTATGACTATTCTATATACTTAGTAGTAGTAGTGTATTGTTCTAGATTTAAATTATTAACGGTTAATTTAATTTAAATTTTGGATATATTAAAAATATATAAAAAAATTACATGATAGAAGTAGTTTGGTCAGTAAATATAATGATTGCAATTCTTATTATTGGTGTTGCCTGGGTTCTTTATTACATATTTACTTATGATCAAAAATTTACTTCCTAGATAAATGTCAGATAAAGATCTAAGTAATTTTCTTAAAAAAATAGAGCAACTTAATCAAATTGCTGAGCTAATAAAAAATAATCCTAGTAAAAAGTTATCCCTTTCAAAATGCAAAAATCATGATGAAGTAATTAAATTAACCACTGAATGGGGTTTTGATATTGGTAAAAGGTGGGGAGAATATTAAATGATTTTATTACCAGCATTATTAAAATTGCCATCAACATCAAATTAAATTCCTAAGATTAATTAGTATTTCTTGTATTGGAGTTATGAAAGAAATTGGAGAGATAAAGTCAAATATATATAAAATAGCTGCTGTTACAGATAGAGGGCAAAGATTAAATAAATTAATTTCTCCTATGTATGAGGAAAAAGCTAATGAAATGGATGAATTGATTGATGCTCTTAAAGACTTTAATTTTGAAATATCAGAAAAATTATTGTCTGGAGAGTGGGAATTGATTTTTTCTAATGTTGAATTATTTCGAAGTTCTCCTTTCTTCCTTGCTATTGAAAAGGCATTAAATGATGAATTTAAAAGTAATCTTTTTTTTAAATTACATCAATTGCAAGTAGGATCCTTTGGCATATCAACTATTGGGAGAATTGCTCAAAAGATTGATTTTGACAAAAAAGAATTTATATCTACTTTTGACACTACAATATTTGGGCTAACAACAATTCCTATCTTAGGTTGGTTCAAACTATTTCCTACTTTTGGTGGAAGAGTAATAACCCTAGCAAGTGATTTAGTTTTAAGAAATAATTTACTTGATATGAACTTACAAAAGACAAAAGTTTCCAAAGTTGATGGACTTAATAAGATTCCATTATTTAGTGAATTACTTATGGATAGATGGTATCCAGTTAAAGAGGTATGGAATAAGTTACCTTGGAATAAAGAATCGCCAAATTGCCAGGTTTCAATTGTATATTTAGACGATGAAATGAGAATTATGCAAGATATGTATGGGTCTATTTTTATTTATATAAGGCCTTCAATTTCCTTGTTGAATTCAAATTCAATCTCTAATGATTAATTAAAACACTGAATAATAATTTTGTAATTTATAGAAAAAACCATTAAAAATTTATTTTAAAGATTAATTAATAAAAACATCTCACATCTTAAATACAAATAGGTTATGTTCATAATGAACATTTATTATTATGCTTAGAAATCAAGAAAAAAATTCTGTTGTTAGAGGTATATTCCTAATAGGAGGTTGGGGCTTAGGTCTAGACAGATTCTACGAAGGTGATAAAAAAGGTGGCTTTTTATCAATCATTGGTTGGAGTATCACATTTTTTAGCTTTATCTTTCTTAAATGTTCAGGTTATAAATATGTTGATGGTGTGAAAAATTATTCAGACTATTCTCCTA
>JABSSB010000304.1 GCA_013214715.1 Paracoccaceae bacterium
GGGTTCGTCCGGTTACGTCTCGCCGGAAAAGAGGGGGATTTGCGGCGCGGCCTCGGGTGGGAGAGCGCCCCCATGTCTTGGATCAGCCATGATCTCGACCTCTTGCCGAACGGGCGTGAAACCGCTGCGACGATAGAAGGCCAGGGCCTGCGGGCTGTCGAAGGTGCAGGTATGGACGTGGAACCGGGAAATCGGATGCGACCATGCCGTGTCGATCGCATGATTCATCAAAAACCGTCCTGCGCCGCTGCCGATCAGGGCTTTGGTCAGGCCGAAAAAGGCCAGTTCACACTCATCAGCGATGCGGAAATCCAGTTCCAGCAGTCCTTCGGCGGTGCCGTCTTTTTCCAATGCCCAGACCAGAACGCCAGGATCGTCGAGAATGGCGCGCAGCTCAGCTTGGGACATGGCCAGTCGCGAGGTCCAGAGCCAGTCGAGCCCGCCAACCCGGTAGTAGAGATCGCGATACCAGTCGGTATCGGGCGACACCACGCGGCGCAATGTGACACCGTCGGGCAGCTGCGCAGGGCGCAGTGGTGCGGGCGCTTGCATCTCAAGGAACGTGACCACGGTCGCCAGATGCCCCGGCGCGATCTTGTGAAAGCCGTCGGTCAGCATTGGGTCAGAGAAGACCTTTGCCGCGCATCAGCTCAGCCACATCCGCCTGTGGCCGCGGCCCGATATGTCCGATGACCTCTCCTCCGGCGACATGGCCCATCCGGGCGCAGGTTTCCATATCCTTGCCCTGCGCCAGCCCAAACAGGAACCCGGCGGCGAATTGATCGCCCGCGCCCGTGGCATCGACGGGCACGACCTGGTCCACCGGCACGTCCACGCGGCCTTCATTCGACAAGACCGTCACCCCATCGCCCGAGCGGGTGCAGACCACCAGCGGGCACAGCTGTGCGGTTTTGTTCAGCGCCTCTTCCAGATCATTGGTTTCAAAAAGCGATTTGATCTCGGCCTCATTGCCGATGACGTAATCCAGCTCATCCCCGATCAGACGGAGGAAGTCGGCGCGGTGGCGTTCGACGCAGAACGGATCGGAAATGGCGATCCCGGCGCGGCCCCCACTGGATTTGCAGGCACGCGCCGCCTCCATGAAGGCGGTTTTGCCTTTGTCCTTGTCGAATAGATAGCCTTCGAGGAACATGATCTTTGCATTCGCAGCGACCGCTTCGGGCACGTCATCAGAACTGACTTCCGAGGAGATGCCCAGATAGGTGTTCATCGACCTCTCCCCATCGGGCGAGACAAAGATCATCGACCGCGATGTCGGCAATTCGCCGCCCGGCACGGGAGCATTGGGAAAGGCGATGCCGTGATCGAGCATGGCACCCGCATAAAACCGGCCCAGCGCATCATCATGGACCCGCCCGATAAAGGCGGTTTTCAGACCCAAAGCACCTGCGCCCGCGATCGTGTTGGCGACAGACCCGCCGGGCGTCTGCACCCGTCCGTCCATCGCGGCATACAGGACTTCGCCGCGCTCACGCTCGACCAATTGCATGATGCCTTTTTCGATGCCCATCAGTTCCAGGAAATTGTCATCGGCCTTGCTGATCACATCCACCACGGCATTGCCGATGCCGACAAGGTCATATTGGGTCATTGGGTTTTGTCCTCGAATGCGCAGAGATCGCGAATGATGCAGGTCGGGCATTGGGGTTTGCGCGCCTTGCAGTGATAGCGCCCGTGCAGGATCATCCAGTGATGCGCGTGCAACTGGAAATCCGCCGGGATATTGTCTTCGATGGCGCGTTCGACCGCGACCACATCCTTGCCCGGCGCAATACCTGATCGATTGCCAAGCCGGAAGATATGCGTGTCCACGGCCTGAGCCGGAAAACGCCACCACATGTTCAGAACCACATTGGCCGTCTTGCGCCCCACACCCGGCAGGCTTTCAAGTGCGGCGCGGGAGCAGGGCACCTCTCCGCCATACTCATCGACCAGAATGCGCGACAGTTTCATCACGTTTTTGGCCTTGTTGCGATACAGGCCAATGGTCTTGATGTGCTCGATCACGGCTTCTTCCCCAAGATCGAGCATCTTTTGCGGCGTGTCGGCGATTTTGAACAGCTTGGCTGTGGCTTTGTTCACGCCCGCATCGGTGGCTTGCGCTGACAGCGCCACCGCCACCACCAGCGTATAGGCGTTGACGTGATCCAGCTCCCCTATGGGTTCGGGATCCGCCTCGCGAAAGCGGGTGAAGATCTCTCGGATCGTGTGGTAATCGAGTTGTTTGGCCATCACGGCGACAAAGCATGTGCGGGCGGGGCAGGGCAAGCAAAAACAGTGAGGCGGCGAAGCCCTTGTGACGCGGCACCTCAAGACGCGCGAAAGGTTTGCTTTCTCATTATGCCGAGACTGGCGTGAAACCACTTAGAAATCCGTCGAATAGATTGTGCTGCGTGTTATAAACATTCTGACAATATTCTTCTTCAGACGCTAAGACGTCCAAGATATCAACTTCGCCATTACTCAGGTTAATTATTGCCATCAGTTTATCCTCAGATTTTCTCATAAATTAAGCAAGATGTAGCAGAACCTAAGATTCTGGTGCCGAGATTAAATAAGAATGTTTTAGAGGGATTTTAAGAAAAAGTTAATGTCATCAGATTTGAAAGAAGCGCTTAAACCATCTCAAAAGCTGTCTGCAGCGGACGGAGCCATCCAGATTAAAAGT
>JABSSB010000305.1 GCA_013214715.1 Paracoccaceae bacterium
ACATACCAACTTTTGATTTCAGCGACTTTGTCGGCGGTCGAGCTGCCTTGGAGCTAGGGCGGACGCGTGGCCGTACAAGGAACGACAATCCCCGTGATAGTGCGGGACATCGATAAAATCTCTTGCGTGTTACCATGCGCCAAGGCGCAACCTACGGATGCAGGTTAACGCCCCATATGCAGACAAGCCAGTCAGGTTAACCGGTATTCCTACTCCGCTGCAATCTTGATCACCGGTTCCATCTGGTTCAGATCGGCATCCGGCAGATGGCATTTGATCTGATGACCATCGGCCAATTGGCGCACGGGCGGGACCTCTTTTTCGCAAAGACCGCCGGCCACCATGGATTTCCAGCGACACCGCGTCTGGAACGGGCAGCCCGGCGGTGGGTTCATGGCCGAGGGGATGTCGCCTTCCAACACGATATGTTGCTTCTCGACTGAGGTATCGGCAATCGGCACCGCCGACAAAAGCGCCTCGGTATAGGGGTGGTAGGGGGGTGAGAAGACTTGTTCGGTATTCCCAAGTTCAACCACATGGCCCAGATACATGACCATCACCCGGTCTGACAGGTAACGCACGATCGACAGGTCATGGCTGATGAACAACAGCGTGGTCTTATGTTCGCGCTGAATTTCCATCAACAGATCGGTCACCGCCGCCTGCACCGACACATCCAGCGCAGAGACAGGCTCATCCGCCACCACGATCCGTGCATCCCCGGCAAAGGCGCGCGCAATGCCGACCCGCTGTTTCTGCCCGCCCGACAGTTGGCGCGGCATCCGGTCGGCAAAGGCACGGGGCAGCTTCACCAGATCCAGAAGCTCGAGCATGCGCTGTTTGCGTTCAGCTTCGCTATTGCCGATGCCGAAAATCTCAAGCGCGCGCATGATCTGCCGCCCGACCGTCATCGAGGGGTTCAGCGTGTCAAACGGGTTTTGGAACACCATCTGCACTTCACCAACGGTCTTGGCGTCCCGCTCTTGGATGGGGGAAGCTTCGATGTTGCGATTGTCCAGCAGGATCTGGCCTTCCGTCGCCGTCTCAAGCCCCATCAGCACCTTGGCAAAGGTTGATTTGCCGCAGCCTGATTCGCCCACGATGGCCAGCGTCTCGGATTCGCGGGCTTCAAAGGACAGTTCCTCATTCGCCTTCACGACCTTGGTCGCGCCGCCCCCAAACAAGGCATTGGCCGCAACCTCATAGTATTTCTTCAGCTTGTCCATCCGCAGGACGACATCGCCAATCTCGCCTTTTTCCTTGGTATCAGTGACCGCCATGGGCGCGGCCCAATCGATCTCTTGGAATTTCAGACAGCGCGTGGTGTGACGGTCATTGCCCGGCACGTCGAACATCGGGATATCAGCGGCGTTACAGCGCCCGTCTTCGAAATAATCGCAGCGCGGGCCAAAATTGCAGCCCGGTGGGCGTTCATGGGGCAGGGGGAAGTTGCCCGGTATGGCTTTCAGCGGTCGTGCGTTTTTGTCTGCTCCGGGCAGCGGTATCGACCGAAACAGCGCCTGCGTATAAGGATGCTGCATTTCGTCAAACACATCCTTGATCGAGCCGGTCTCGACCGCTTCGCCCGAATACATCACGCAAAGCCGGTCACACGTCTCCAGAACCAGCCCGAGATTGTGCGAGATGAACAGCATCGACGTGCCGTATTTCTTACCGAGATCCTTCACCAGCTCGACCACGGCCGCTTCTACCGTTACGTCCAGCGCTGTGGTCGGCTCATCCAGGATCAGCAAAGCCGGTTTCGACATCAAAGCCATCGCGATCACGATCCGCTGTTGCTGCCCGCCTGACAACTGATGCGGGAAGGAGTTCAGCATCCGCTCTGGATCTGGCAGGCGCACATCGGTCACAACCTCAAGCGCGCGCTTATAGGCTTCATCCGCGCTGACACCTTCATGGATCATCGGCACTTCCATCAGCTGCTTGCCGATCTTCATCGCCGGGTTCAGCGAGGCCATTGGCTCCTGATAGATCATCGCGATCTCATTGCCACGCACATCGCGCAGCTCATTTGCGGTCAGCGTGGCCAGGTCGCGCCCTTTGAACTTGATGGAGCCGCCGACAATGCGCCCGTTCTTCCCAAGATCCTGCATGACGCCCAGCGCCACGGTCGATTTCCCACAGCCCGATTCGCCCACAAGACCCACGGCCTCGCCTGGTTGTACGGTGACCGAGAAATCCATCACCGCCGGGATTTCCCGCAATCGGGTGAAGAAGGAAATCGACAACTTGTCGATCTCCAGGATCGGCCCGTCATAATCCCATTTTGCCATCTCGTCCCATCCCTTCCGTCTGGCGCTGCGCGCCTTTGTTCTTCGCTTGGAAAATACCCCGGGGGGACCGGGGGGGCTGGCCCCCCCGGCCATGTCGATCAGTCCTTCAGACTTTCTTCGCGCAACCCATCCGCCAGCAGGTTCAGACCCAGAACCAGAGACAGCAGCGCAAAGGCCGGGGTCAGTGCCGGGTGCAGATACAGCGCCAGCAGCTTGCGGCCTTCGTTGATGGTCGATCCCCAATCCGGGCTTTCTGGCGGCAGCCCCAGACCAAAGAAGCCCAACGTGCCCAGAAGGATGGTCG
>JABSSB010000306.1 GCA_013214715.1 Paracoccaceae bacterium
CACCTGTTAGCCTCGGCTCATGAGGCAAAAGTTGATTTCACCATGGCCGATATCGACAGGCTGTCCCGCCTGGTTCCACATCTGTGTAAGATGGCGCCTGCGAGTCCCACGTATCATATGGAAGACTTGCATCGCGCCGGTGGCGTTATGGGGATCTTAGGCGAGCTTGACCGAGCCGGTCTCATTCATAACGATGCCTACCATGTGGCGGGTACAAACTTGAAAGAGGTACTGGCCAAATGGGACATCGCCCAAAGTAAAGATGAGGCGGTACATAAGTTCTTCACGGCGGGACCTGCGGGGATCCCAACCACTCGAGCCTTCAGCCAAAATTGTCGCTGGGATAGTGTGGATGATGATCGCGAAGGCGGTTGTATCCGTAAGCGTGAATTTGCTTTTAGTCAGGAAGGCGGCCTAGCGGTGCTTTCCGGTAACATCGCCATCGATGGTTGTATCGTCAAAACTGCGGGCGTAGATGAAGAGAATCATACCTTCGTCGGCTCGGCCCGTGTGTTCGAGAGCCAGGATGATGCCGTTGCCGCTATCTTGGGCGGTAAAGTGGTTGCCGGTGACGTGGTGGTCATTCGCTATGAAGGCCCTAAAGGTGGCCCGGGCATGCAGGAGATGCTTTACCCAACCAGCTACCTTAAGTCTCGGGGGCTGGGTAAGGCTTGTGCGCTTATCACAGATGGTCGTTTCTCCGGTGGTACTTCCGGTCTGTCTATCGGCCATGTTTCGCCAGAAGCGGCGGCTGGTGGCACCATAGCTCTGGTTGAGACTGGTGACAGAATCGAAATTGATATTCCGGCGCGCTCGATCAAACTTGCCATCAGCGACAGTGAATTAGCGGCTCGCCGCACTGCAATGGAAGGGCGTGGTAAGCAAGCCTGGAAACCTGTGGATCGTGAACGCTCCGTTTCTCTGGCACTCAAGGCCTATGCCTTGCTCGCGACCAGTGCCGATAAAGGCGCGGTGAGAGATGTCACCATGCTGGAGGATTAATATGTTGGCATTAGCCTCAAAATCTAAGTTAGATCTGGCCCACTATTATTTGCAGAAGATCTTATTGTCTTCTGTCTATGATGTGGCCAAAGTCACGCCACTCTCTAGTTTGAATAAGCTGTCGGCCCGCCTGGGCTGTCAGGTGTTCCTCAAGCGCGAAGATATGCAACCCGTGCACTCCTTCAAGCTGCGTGGTGCCTATAACAAGATATCCCAACTCACAGCCGATGAGTGTCACCGTGGTGTGGTGTGTGCCTCTGCGGGCAATCATGCTCAGGGTGTGGCCATGTCGGCTGCTGCGCTTGGTATCAGCGCGGTGATAGTGATGCCGGAAACGACTCCGGATATCAAGGTCGATGCGGTCAGGCGTCTCGGCGGTGAGGTGGTACTTTACGGCCAGGCGTTCGATCAGGCTAATACTTATGCTCAGGAGCTTGCGGCTGCAGATGGTCGCGTCTATGTGGCGCCATTCGATGATGAGGCTGTGATTGCTGGGCAAGGCACCATTGCCCAGGAGATGCTGCAGCAACAGAGGGACTTAGAAATAGTCTTCGTTCCCGTGGGCGGTGGCGGCCTGATCGCCGGCATTGCCGCGTTTTATAAGGCTGTGATGCCTGAGGTTAAAATTATCGGCGTCGAGCCGGAAGATTCTGCCTGTTTAAAGGCGGCCTTAGCGGCCGATGAACGGGTTATTTTACCTCAGGTCGGTTTGTTTGCCGATGGCGTCGCGGTTAAGCAGATTGGCGCCGAGCCATTCAGGCTTGCCCGGGAATATGTCGATGATGTGATAACTGTTAGCTCGGATGAGATCTGCGCCGCGGTGAAAGATATCTTCGAAGATACTCGCGCCATAGCCGAGCCAGCCGGGGCCCTGGCTCTGGCCGGCCTGAAGAAGTATATGGGCGATGCGGGTAAAGGTGAGAAGGTGGCTGCCATTCTCAGTGGCGCTAATGTGAACTTTCATAGCTTGAGATATATCTCCGAGCGCTGTGAGCTTGGGGAGAAAAAAGAGGCCATTCTGGCGGTTAAAGTCCCTGAACGTCCGGGTGTCTTCCTGCGCTTCTGTGAGTTGCTAGACAAGCGAGTGATGACTGAGTTTAATTATCGCTTCAGCAGTCGGGATAAGGCGGTAGTTTTCGCCGGGATCCGTCTAACCGAAGGCCAGAGCGAGCTGGATAAGATCATTGCAAGATTGGAGAGTGATGGCTTCGAGGTGCAAGATCTCTCCCATGATGAGACGGCGAAATTACATGTGCGCTATATGGTGGGCGGCCATCCGCCGGAGAAGCTCGATGAGCGCCTGTTCAGCTTCGAGTTTCCCGAGCATCCCGGCGCCCTGTTTAAGTTTCTGACGACCCTGCAGAGTAAGTGGAATATCAGCCTGTTTCACTATCGAAACCATGGCGCCGCCTTCGGTCGCGTCTTGGCTGGCTTCGAGGTTCCCGAGTCCGATAATCTGGCATTTCAGCAGTTCTTAACCGAGCTGGGTTTCGTTTATCATGAAGAGACCCAGAGTCCGGCTTATAAGCTCTTCTTAGATAATAGAGACTAGGGGTGAGTCACT
>JABSSB010000307.1 GCA_013214715.1 Paracoccaceae bacterium
AGAACAGAACCAGACCGGATATTTCGGTGCGAAAATGTTCATGCGACCCCGCATCAACGGCAGCCGCCAACCCGAGGCTGAACCAAATGGCACCGAAAACGGATGCAAAGCTAAAATATCTACTCATCATCGTCTCGCCCGGATTACACACACAGATCATCAGGACATTACCTTTAAGACTGCAATGATAACTTCTCGCTCAATCAATGATTTCCGAACTCTTCGAAAACTGCGCCATTGCGCCGCTTGAAACGGGGCGTTCACCAGATAGCTGCTGTCTGACAAGGAGGGATCATGCAACTGGTCTGGTTCAAACGCGATCTTCGCAGCAGAGATCACCGCGCGCTGGCCCGCGCCGCGGCGCAAGGGCCTGTGCTGCCGCTTTATGTGATCGAACCCGACATGTGGCAGCAGCCGGATGCCTCGGCCCGGCATTGGGCATTTTTGACCGAATGCCTCGCCGAATTGCGCCAGGACCTGGCCGCGCTGGGCCAGCCCTTGGTGATCCGGCAGGGTGATTGTGTTGAGGTTCTGATGCAGCTGCATCAGACGCATAATCTGACCGCGCTCTGGTCGCATGAGGAAACCGGCAATGGCTGGAGCTTTGCCCGAGATCGCCGCGTCGCCGCCTGGTGTCGTGCAGAAGGGCTCCCATGGCATGAGCTGCAGCAAACCGGGGTGCGGCGGGCGCAAACGACCCGCGACGGTTGGGCCAAAGACTGGGACCGTTTCATGGCAGACCCCGTGACCAAGGCCCCAGCGCTGACACCGCTCTCTCTCGATCCCGGCGCCCTTCCTCACACCCTGCCCGACCTGGCGGATGATCCCTGTCCCGAACGACAAGCGGGCGGTCGCCGCGCGGGTTTGGAGCGGTTGGACAGCTTCCTGACCGAACGCGGGCGCCCCTATCGGCGAGCGATGTCCTCCCCTCTCGACGGGGCAACCGCCTGTTCCCGCTTGTCACCCTATCTGACCTTTGGCAGCCTTTCGATGCGCGAGGTCGCGCAAGCGGCGTGGGCACGGCAGATGCAGTTGAAGACCCTGACAGCTGGAGAGGCGCGAGGCTGGACCGGGTCCATGCGGTCTTTCACCGGACGCCTGCATTGGCATTGCCACTTCATGCAGAAACTGGAAGACGAACCTCAAATCGAGTTTCGCTGCTTTCACAGCGCTTATGAGGGTCTGCGCCCCTCTGCCCCCGACACTACGCGACTGGATGCTTGGGCTCAGGGTGAAACCGGGCTGCCCTTTGTCGATGCCTGTATGCGATCTCTGCGCGCGACGGGGTGGCTGAACTTCCGGGCGCGCGCGATGGTCATGGCGGTAGCCAGCTATCACCTCTGGCTGCCCTGGCGCGCCAGCGGAGAGGTTCTGGCCCGGCTCTTCACCGATTATGAACCCGGCATCCATTGGAGCCAGGTGCAAATGCAGTCGGGCACAACCGGCATCAATACGGTGCGGATCTATAACCCGGTGAAACAAGGGTTGGACCAAGATCCAACCGGCGCCTTTACCCGCCGCTGGGTGCCTGAACTGGCTGCAATCCCCGATGCGCATCTGCAAGAGCCGTGGAAGGCCGAAACCGCTGGGCGAGTGCTTGGGCGCACCTATCCATTGCCCATCATCGATCACCTGAGCGCAGCCCGCGCCGCCCGTGACGCGGTTTGGAGTCTGCGCAAAAGCCATACCTTTCGCAATGAAGCCAGCGCCATTCAGACGCGCCATGGGTCCCGCCGCAGCGGGATCCGAAACCGTGGACAACGAAGCAGCAAACCGGATGCCGCGCAGATGTCTTTACCTTTGGGGGAGTGATCATGCCCAAAATGCGCCGCAAGGGCGACCTGCCGACCAAAACCTGCGCCACATGTGGCAAACCGTTCGCGTGGCGTAAGAAATGGGCGAAAACCTGGGATCAGGTCCGCTATTGTTCCGAACGGTGCCGTAGGCAGTCTTGACCTGTGTCAGGATGCCTTCATCTTAAACATTGAGCACCCGCTCCAATTGAATTTCTGGAGGTAAATCATGAGCGCTTTTTCCGCAATGACACTGGTTGTCCTGCTCGGTCTTCTGGGCCTGTGCGTCTACAATCTGAACAAATCGAAATAGACCCGGTCTGCTGTGGTGCTATTGGCACTGCTCAGCAGACCTACGGCGCCTGCCGCGCATATGTCGCGGTAGGTGACCTTCGGACCTAAAGCCTTACCGGTGTCTGCTCGCGCAGTGTTCGTAAAAGCGCGCTCTCCCGGAGCCGAGTTGCCGTAACCGCAAGCCGATGGCTTCGGTTGTAATATTAAATCTGTTTATCGGGGCGATTTGGCCCATTGAGAGGCATCACCCACATAAGTCAACCGCGCGCCGATCGCTTTGCCATGGCAAAACAAAGTGCATTTGGCACCTGCACCGGCGCGCGTTACGCGTTACAGCCCCGGTGCCATCCCACCCGCGACCGGCATCGCGGTGCCCGTGATGTCTTGTGATGCAGGCTCGGCAAGGAACGCGACCGCCTCAGCAATTTCGGCAGGGCGACCGATGGGGATGGT
>JABSSB010000308.1 GCA_013214715.1 Paracoccaceae bacterium
GTTCACTCAGATGCCCCTTTGCGCGCTTGACCTTGGGCGAATGGGGTTTTGCCCAATTGCGTCGTCACAATGCCCGGCGCCATCGGAGCAGCTTTTGCTGCGCCTTTGCGCTCTTTCACCTTGCGCATGAATTCCGCCACGCTTTGATCGCCGACAATTTGGCCTTTGGCCATCACGACCACGCGGGTGAAGCGTTCCAACAGCGCGATTTTGTGTGTGGCCACGATCACGATATCATCCGGCTTGCGCGCCTTTTCGAGCGCATCCAAGGCCAGCTTTTCGCTTGCCACGTCGAGGCTCGCGCTGGGCTCGTCGAGGATCCAGACCGCGGGCGCTTGGTGGATTAGCCGGTTGATCCCGACCAAAGCGCGCTGCCCCCCTGACAGGCCCGTACCGCCTTCTTCGATTGTGCCATCAAGGCCGGGTTGCTGATCCCCGAACAGCGTTTCCAAACCGGTTGCGCGGGCGGTTTCGATCAATTTTTCATCCGCAATATGGGGCAATCCCATCAACAAGCTGTCGCGCAAACTGCCGCGGATCAGCCGGGTCGATTGCGACAAATAGCCGATATGGCGCCGCACCACGTCTTCGGACAATTGATCAAGCGCGTAATTGTTGAGCGTCACCGCGCCGCTTTGTGCAGTGTACAGCCCGCTCAACAATCGCAGCAAAGTGGATTTGCCCGCGCCAATCCCGCCCACAATCGCAACCCGTTCGCCCGGCATGATGCGCAATTCTTCGATCTGCAATGCCGGCGCGCTCTGGTCATAGGCAAAGCTGGCCTGTTTGAGCGCGAGGGGCCCCTTCAGGTCGGATGGACGCAAACCGTTCTGCGCCGAACTGCGCTCGACCGGATATTGCAGCAAAGTGTCGAGCGCCTTGAGCGAGCTGCGGGCATAGCCCCATTGCACGATCAAATTGGGCAATTGCGCAATCAGCGGACCGTTAATGCGCCCGACAATGATCGAACATGCCAGCAAGCCGCCCGTGGTGATCTGGCCCATTGCGGCGAGATAGGCGCCATAGCCCATGACCGCGACATAGCTGGCCTGTTGCAGGCTGGAAAACAGCGATGTTGACACCGCTGACACGCGTTTTACCGGGTCTTCGTAATGGTGGATCTGGCGGATCAATTCATTCCACCGGCCAATCATATGCCAACCGCCCAGATTGGATTTGATCGTTTCGGAGGCGTCGAGCATTTCGACCAGCATGCCGTTTTTTTGGTTGCCGGTGAGCTGCGCGCGCTCTGCCCCTTTGCGGATCAACCGCGCCAACAAAAAGGCCAGCCCGACCGCGATCGGCAGGCTGATCACCGGAACCAGAGCGACGCTGCCGCCGATCCCGGCAATGACAAAGATAAACAGGATCGCAAAGGGCAGGTCGGCAAACACAAACAGCGAGCTGGATGACATGACTTGCCGGATTTGTTCCTGACCTTGGATTTGGGCGGCCATTGTGCCGATCCCTTTGGGCCGCACATCGAGCCGGATCGCCTGCGCCCTGGCAAAGAAGAATTCGGACACTTCCTTGTCGATATTCTGCGCCTCGGTCTCGATCAGGATCGCGCGCAAGGAGCGCAAAGTGAAATCCAGCAGCAGCGCAAACACCACCCCGACCGTGAGCACAAACAAGGTCTCGAAACTGGCCAGCGGGATGACCCGGTCATACAATTGCATCGCATAGAGCGAGGTGGCGAGCGTCAAGAGATTGGCAAACACTGTGGCCACGCCTGCCACCACCAGAACCCGGCTGCGGCGTTTGATCGCCTTGGCGAACACGCGAATCGCGCTGGGGTGATCGTCATCGGAGCCGGTTGATCCGCGCAAGGGATCGGGAATGGCCAAGCTGAAATAGGATTGCCGCTCGTCCCAAACCAGCGCTTCGGCCTCGCCGATCAGCGCCAATTCGTTCTCGCTGATCCATTGCCGCGCCACCATCCAACCGCGCTGCGGATCGTGGACCAGCAGCGGAAATTGGCCCGGTTGGGGGCGCGAGGCGACCTGAACGGGGGCGTCCCACACCAATTGGACGCGGACAAATTCGAGCGCCTGATCGTCATCCGCAAGGTCAAAATGCGCCAAGGGGGCATCCCAATCGGGCGCAAGGGTCGATCCCACCGCACGGGCATAGGTTTCAATCGCTGAAAAAACCGAAGCTTGGCTCATATCCGTCTCGCTTGCCCTTTACGTCAGATGCCTTCGGGCCGCCAGCGGCACGACAGGGCAAGGATGCGCGTGGCGCTGTTGGCGGCGCTGACCCGGGCATCGCTGCGGGCGATGCGGGTGGAGACTTTTTCGCGCGCGGCATTGAGCACGTCGAGCCAGCTGCGCCGGCCGGCAACAAATTGGCGCTCATAGCTCAACAACAGCGCATCAGCCGCATCGACCGCGAGAGTGCCGGTTTCGTCGCGCTGTTGGTTGGAACGCAATGCGACATATTGGGTGCGCAATTGGTTGCGCACTTCGCGGTCGGCTTCGCCCAGCTGCGCGATGGCGCGATCGA
>JABSSB010000309.1 GCA_013214715.1 Paracoccaceae bacterium
CGAGACCATCGTCCAGATGGACCAAAGGCCTGTCATGCACTAACAATCAAATTGGACCACTCAAGTGGGGCTGATCAAAAGCGCCCGCCAAAACGTTCAACCTCACCTCACCTCAACACCAACCTATTTGGGAATGTCGGATACAAAGAGGCCACACAGTGCATTGGGCTACCGTCCACCAGCGCCAGAAGCCATCACCCCGATGGAACTGAGGCCAATCATGCACTAACCATCAAATTGGACCAGTCAGATGAGGCTGCTCACCGAAGCCAACGTGAGAGTTGAAAAATCCTCGAAAATGCACAACCTCAGCACAAGACAACATTACTGAGGAAATATTCAGTAAGATGAAACCGCAAACGCTGTTCAACTGGGAGAGATAGAAATGACCAGACCAAGTAATGTTCTAATCGCTGCCATTGCGACGCTTGCTGTAAGTTCTCAATATGGGATCGCTTGCACAGGCATCGTGCTCAACTCCGCCGACGGCGCAACCGTCCCCGCCCGCACTATGGAGTTTAGCTTTGATATTCAATCGAACATCTTTGCGATACCGGCTGGGACAGAGATCGAAACACTTGCACTTAATCCCGACAAAACCGGCTTCACCTTCGAAGCGAAGTATGGCTTTCTCGGGGCAAACGGACTTGATATGCCTATCGTCTTTGACGGTTTGAATACCGAAGGTCTTTATTTCGGTGCTTTTTACTTTGCGGGTGATGCGGTTGTCCAAGACCTTACAGACGACAATATTGGCCGCGCCGTATCGTCTGAGGAAATGGGCAATTGGATACTGGGCCAGTTTTCAAGTGTTGAGGAGGTTAAGGCAGCGCTCCCAACCATTGATGTCGTGGGTACATATGTGGCCGAGATCGACGGCTTTGCGCCGTTTCACTATGCAGTCACCGATGCCTCAGGCGCGTCCATTGTCATAGAGTATACGGAAGAAGGCCTAAGCATTTTTGATAACACTGTTAACGTGGTTACAAACAATCCAACCTATGATTGGCATCTGACCAACTTAAGAAACTATGTTGGCCTTCAAAGCGAAAATCGTGGGAAAATGACAGTGGGCGAACAAAGTGTTGCGCCTTTCGGCCAAGGCAGCGGGTTGCTTGGGATGCCAGGTGACCATTCATCCCCTGCGCGCTTTGTTCGCGCCGTCGCGTTTGCAAACACGTCGCTGCCGTCTGAAACAGTAGATGATGCCATATTCAAGGCGTTCCACATTCTGAACGCTTTCGACATCCCGAAAGGGTCGATACGCGAAGAAGGGGGAAGCACCGAATTCGCAGACTATACGATCTGGACATCGGCCGCCGATACCAAGAATGCACACTACTACTACAAAACATACCTCACTCAGAGTGTTGAGGTCATTGATGTAGAAAAAGTGATGGGAAAGATTTCTGAACCAACAACGTTAATCATGGAAAGTGGGTTTTCTGTTCGGGATAGAACAGACGATTTCTGAGGCAAGGGGCGGGCCAAAAGCCATAATCGTGGCTGGCACGCTAACCCTCACAAAAATAGTGTTTGAGCGTCTTAAAAGCTGATGGCTTTTGGCTCCATGATACAGAATGAGACAATTACAGCTGACCATTGGGGTGAGATCAGATTGCCAGTGGAGTTGTTGAATCGAAAACGCTCAAACTCGGCGCAAGACTAGGTTACTTGGGAAATATCGGATAACTTCTGATGCGTAGTGTTATTTTGAACTTCCACGGGATCGGTGAGCCTAGTAGAAAGCTCGAACCGGGCGAAGCGCCGTATTGGGTAAGTCCGTCCTATTTTGAAGACGTGCTTAAAATAGCAAGTCAGTTGAAGGGCCAGGTTTCGACGGATTTGACGTTTGACGACGGGAACACATCTGACATCAGCTTGGCTGCGCCGCTGTTGGCGCGTTACGATGTCCGTGCAACCTTTTTTGTACTATCCTCGCGGCTTGATAAGCCAGGATCTATGAGTAGTTCGGATTTGCGACAGCTCGTGTCGGACGGGCATAAGATTGGAAGCCACGGAGCCGATCATGTTGACTGGACCGCTCTTGGCCCCGCCGACGAGTACCGCGAATGGACCGAGGCCCGGGATATAATTGCAACCGCTGCGAACCAAGACATTGATAGTGCGGCGATACCCTTTGGGCGGTACAGAAAGCGTGTACTTTGCGGGTTAAAGGCCAACGGTTACGGCAAAATCTATTCTTCGGATGGTGGAGCATGGCATAGCAAAACGCCTCCAATTCCACGAACATCTCCTCGGTGCGATATGCCGCTCGAATCAATCAGGGCTTTGCTTCTTGGGCAAGAGCCAGCAGGACGCACTTTTCGTAGACGAATTGCGATGGCCGTGAAAAGGCGGATTTGACATAGCCTCTGTGCAGAGTAGGGCGGGAAATAGCCCACACCAGAACTTCAAAATCCGCGCGGTGAATTGCACTCCCTTGAAACCGACCCGCCGCTTTAGCGTG
>JABSSB010000031.1:0-20610 GCA_013214715.1 Paracoccaceae bacterium
CTGCCTTTCTTCTCTTTCGAAATACCCTTGGGGGTGAATTGGCGCCATAGGCGCCAACAGGGGGGCAGCGCCCCCCGTCATTGTTCAGCCGAACACGCGGCCCAATGCGCCGTCGACGGCTTCTGTGATCTGGTCGATGTCATCGGGCGTTGCGATCAAAGCGGGTGAAAAACACAATGTGTTGTTGCGCCCGGGAACCGACCGATTGGTGACCCCCACGATCACACCCTGCGCCATGCAATCGGCCGTCACCGCCTGCGCCAGTTTTTCGGCCACGGGTTCACGCGTTTCGCGATCTACGACCAGTTCCGCGCCGCAGAACAACCCCTTCCCGCGCACGTCTCCGATGACGCGATGCTTGTCCATGAGGGCATGAAGATTGTCCATCATGCGCGCGCCCATCGCGTCGGTATTGGACAGCAGCGCCTCGTCTTCGATGATGCGCATATTCTCAAGCGCTGCAGCGGGACCGGCCGTGCAGCCGCCAAAGGTCGAGATGTCGCGGAAATAGTTCAGCGGATCGTCGGGTTGGTCTTTGAACATGTCAAAGACCTTCTCCGATGTCACAAGGCAAGCAATCGCTGCATAGCCCGAGGCAACACCTTTGGCCATTGTGACCATGTCTGGTTCAATTCCGTAGTGCTGATAGCCGAACCAAGTGCCCGTCCGACCGACGCCGCAGACCACTTCGTCGATATGCAGCAGAACATCATATTTGCGGCAGATCTCCTGCACTTTCTGCCAATAGCCTTCGGGCGGGGTGATCACGCCACCCCCGGCTGTCACGGGCTCAAGGCAGATTGCGCCTACCGTGTCGGGGCCTTCGCGCAGGATCACCGCTTCGATCTGCTCCGCTGCCCATTCGCCGTAATGCTGATCCGGCGCGCCTTCCTGTTCGTGCTTGCGATACTCCAGGCAATGCGGCACCCGCACGAAGCCCGGCGCAAAGGGGCCATATTGCGCGTTGCGCTCATCCTGACCGCCCGCCGACAGGGCGCCGATCGTTGTGCCGTGGTAGTCGCGGTCGCGATAGAGGATCTTGTATTTCTTACCGCCATATTTCGCATGGGCAATCTGGCGCACCATTTTGAAGGCTTTCTCATTCGCCTCAGAGCCTGAGTTGCAGTAATAGACCCGGCTCAACCCTGGCATCTTTTCGATCAGACGCTCGGCAAACAGGGCGCCGGGCACAGTGCCCGCAGCGCCTGCGAAATAATTCATCTTCAGGATCTGGTCCCGCACGGCATTGGCAATCGATTCGCGACCATAGCCGACATTCACCGTCCAGACGGCACCTGACACGGCATCAAGATGCTCTTTTCCCTTCTGATCCCAGACACGCATCCCCTTGCCTTCCACGATGATGCGCGGATCTGCAGTTTCATAGGGCTTGTGCTGGCTCAGATGATGCCAGACATGGGCGCGGTCGGCTTCGACCACATGGGTGATGTCATTCTGGTTGCCGTCCATGGGGTATGCCTCCCGATAAAATGGTGAATTGCCTAGATCGTGCCTGAGGTCATGCCGCAAAGAAAGTCATCTTCTAAGGCCAGTTCGCGTTCTCATCTAAGGCCAGATTTTCACTGCAGAGGCCAAAGCAAAGCGCCGAAGCCCCGCAAAACTGATGGAAAATTTGCGGGGTCAGCGTCTGAATACCCCATCTGGCCAGGGCGGGATGGCGAAAAATCATTGATTTTCAAAAACTCGTCGGGCCTCATCGCCGGTGGGGCTGCCACGAGGTGACGCGGCGTCCCGGAAACGAGATGTGATCCCGGATCGCGGGACGCCGCCGTGCAAGCACGGCGCAACAGGGAGATGATAACGATGATCAAACGTGCAATTGCAGGCTCCACGGCTGCTTTGGCTTTGCTGGTGGGCGCGCAGGCGGCCTCGGCCGAAGAACTGACGGTGGGCTATTTCCTCGAATGGCCGATGCCGTTCCAATATGCCAAGGAAACCGGCGTGTATGACGAAGCGCTGGGTATGACCGTGAACTGGGTCAGTTTTGACACCGGCACCGCGATGAGCGCGGCAATGGCCTCGGGCGATGTGCAGATTTCGGTCAGCCAAGGCGTGCCGCCTTTTGTTGTGGCAACATCCGCCGGGCAGGATTTGCAGATTGTGGATGTGGCGGTGAGCTATTCCGACAATGACAACTGCGTCGTGCGCGCCGATCTTGAGATCGACGCAGACAGCGCGGGCGAACTGGCCGGCAAGAAAGTCGCCGTGCCGCTGGGCACCGCCGCGCATTATGGGTTCCTCAAGCAGATGAGCCATTTCGGCGTTGAGCTTGGCTCGCTCGATGTGGTGGACATGGCGCCGCCCGATGGCGCTGCGGCCATCGCTCAGGGTGCGGTCGATATGGCGTGCGGCTGGGGCGGCTCGCTGCGCCGGATGAAGGAGCATGGCAATGTTCTGCTGACCGGGGCCGAGAAGGAAGAACTGGGCATTCTGGTCTTTGACGTGACCTCAGCCCCTGCGGCTTTCGTGGCGGAAAATGACGATCTTGTCGCCAAGTTCCTGAAGGTCACGGCAGATGCCAATGATGCCTGGAACAGCGGTGCAAACACCGCTGAAATGCTGCCTGTGATTGCCAAGGATGCGGGCATGGACGAAGACGCCACCGCGGCGACCATGGCGACCTTCATCTTCCCGGGTGTGGATGACCAACTGTCCGACAAATGGCTCGGCGGCGGCAGCCAGGAGTTCATGAAAGGCGTTGCAGATGTGTTTGTCGAAGCGGGTAGCATTGATGCCGCGCTCGACAGCTATTCCAACGCTGTGAACACCGGGCCGCTGACGGCTGCGTCGGGCATGTAAACCTATCTGGCCGTCCCGCTGGTGCGGGGCGGCCATTCCATTATACCGGAGGCATACATGTCCGGGCTTTCCATAGAAAACCTGTCGATGCGTTTTGATATTCCGGGCGGTGGCTCGGTTCAGGCGCTGCAGAATATCAATCTTCACCTGAAAGAAGGCGAATTGATGAGCGTGCTGGGCCCGTCGGGCTGCGGCAAGACAACGCTTTTGAACATCGTCGCGGGGTTTCTGGCCCCGACCGAAGGCAAGATTGTGATGAACGGGCATGACGTTGTCGGGCCTGCCGCCGAACGCGGCATGGTGTTTCAGCAAGGCGCCTTGTTTGAATGGATGAATGTCCGCGAAAACGTGGGCTTTGGCCCGCGCATGAAGGGCATGCCGAAATATGACATGGCCGAAAAGGTGGATCATCTGCTCGAAGTCGTCGGGCTGAAGGATTTTAAGGACAAGGCCGTCTACGAATTGTCCGGCGGGATGCAGCAGCGCGTGGCCTTGGCCCGCTGTCTGGCCAATGACCCGGATGTGATCTTGATGGATGAACCCCTGGGCGCGCTGGACGCGCTGACCCGCGAGAAGATGCAATCGCTGGTTCTGAAGCTGTGGAAAGAGACCGGCAAGACGATCATCCTGATCACCCACTCAGTTGAAGAGGCGCTTTTGCTGGGCGAACGCCTGCTGGTGATGGCGCCACGACCGGGACGCATTCACAAGGAATACCGCCTGCCCTTTGCAGATCTGGGCGTGAATGCCGACCTGCGTGAGGTCAAAAAGCACGCCGATTACAACAGCACCCGCGAAGAAATCCTCAACATGATCTGGAATATGGAAGAAGAGATCATGGGCCGGGCGGAGGAAAGCGCATGATCCCTGCCCTGATATACCTCGCCATCTTTGGTATCAGCTTTGCGGTCGTCTACACCATCCGGGCGCGGCGGGGCCGCAATGATTTCACCGCGCGCAAGACCGTTACCTTCGGGGATGAAAGCGCGGTGGCGCCTGACCGGGCCGCGTCGATCTTTTCGGTCATCACCATCTTCCTGCTTTGGGGTATTTTCACCGGCTCATCGCTTGTGCCGGGCTGGTTGCACATGCCCGGGCCGTTCGCGGGCGTGGCGGAGTTCGACTACACCGCCCGCAATGCCGATGGTGACACGGACACCGCCACCGTAACCGTGCTGGTGCACCCGATCGACCAAAAGCCCGAACCGTTGGAGGTCGATCCCGGCGACGGCTGGGCCAAAAATGATAACGCCCTGGTTGGCATCTGGCGGTCAGGTCTTGTGCGTGTCGACAGAAATGATGATTTCACTCGCGACGACGGGGCCGAGGTGATCGAGGTCAATGGTCAGCCGATTTCCCCAGGTGGTGAGGTACGCACAGATTTCGGACGCATCGCCATGTCGCCCAAGGGGACGCTGAATGTGGAACCGGCCAAAGGCTGGCAGATGGAACCGATCTGGCTGCCCTCGCCCGAGGCAGTGTTTGCGCGCCTTACCGAGATCGCGCAGGAAGGCTTCCGCGGCTCCACCCTGTGGGAACATGTGGGCTATTCGCTGATGCGGGTGATCGTGGGCTTTTTCTTTGGCGCGCTGGTGGGCATTCCGTTGGGCTACGCGATGGGACTAAGCAATTGGTTCCGGGGCTGGTTTGATCCGATCGTGGAATTCATGCGCCCCGTGCCGCCTTTGGCGCTTATCCCGCTGGTGATCATCTGGGCCGGGATTGGAGAAGCGGGCAAGATCATTCTGCTGTTTCTGGCCGCGCTTTGGATCATGGCGATTGCTGCGCGGGCGGGTGTGTCAGGCGTGAAAATCTCCAAGGTCCATGCCGCCTATTCGCTCGGTGCCAGCAAGTGGCAGGTCATGCGTTATGTGATCGTGCCGAATTCCCTGCCTGAGCTCTTCACCGGCGCACGGGTCGCGATGGGCGTTTGTTGGGGTACGGTTGTGGCCGCCGAATTGGTGGCGGCTGAACAGGGCGCCGGCATGATGATCATGGTTGCGTCGAAGTTTCAGAACACCGACATCGTGATCATGGGTATCATCATGATCGGTGTGATCGGCTTCGGCATCGATGTGCTGATGCGGATGGCCGAACGCTGGCTGGTGCCATGGAAAGGGCGCGGCTGACAGGCAGCCGCGCCACAGTTTCCCTTCAGTTTTCCGAACCATCTTGCGCGGGGCCTAGGCCTCGCGCAAAGAGGTATTCGGAGCCAGAACAAGAAGAAAAAGGGCGGGCATGCCACATACGATTGTCGTTGGAAACGAAAAGGGCGGTGCAGGCAAATCCACCGTATCAATGCATGTCGCCACAGCCCTTGTGCGGATGGGTCATAGGGTCAATGTGATGGATCTCGACCTGCGGCAGCAATCTCTGGGCCGGTATCTGTCCAACCGCGCCATCACCGCCGAGGCGCAGGGCATTTCCTTGCCCATGCCCAATTTCTTCCAACTGCCCGACATTCCACCCGAAGCGCTGAGCGATGGGGAAAACCAATATGACGCCCGCATGGGCGCCGCTGTGGCCGAAGCTGAGAAGGATTGCGATTTTCTGCTGATCGACTGCCCCGGTTCGCACACGCGGCTCAGCCAGGTGGCGCATATGATGGCCGATACTCTGGTCACACCGCTAAATGACAGTTTCATCGATTTCGACATGTTGGGGCGGATTGATCCGCAAACTGAAAAGATACTTGGGCCTTCGGTCTATTCTGAAATGGTGTGGAAGGCGCGTCAGGCGCGCGCGCAGGCCGGCTTGAAGCCGGTGGATTGGGTCGTGCTGCGCAACCGGATCGGGTCGCAGAAAATGCTCAACAAGGCCAAGATGGAAACCGCTGTCGCGGCTTTGTCCAAACGCATCCGCTTTCGCGTGGCGCCGGGCTTTTCCGAGCGTGTGATTTTCCGTGAGCTGTTTCCCAAAGGGCTGACCCTGCTGGACCTGCGCGATGCCGGGGCCGGGCGGTCGCTGTCGATCTCCAACATCGCCGCGCGGCAAGAGCTTCGGGATATGATGAAATCGCTCAAACTGCCGGATGTCGAGATCAAGATCTAAATCAGGCCAGCCCGTCTTCGTCCAGCAGATGCCGCCCGGCGCGGTCTTCAACCTCGATGATCCATAGATCGGGGTCGAAACTGCGTTGCCTTGTGATCGCCGCGTCGACATCCGGTTCCGGCCCGGTGGAGAGTTCAGTCCAATGCCTCTCGCCGCTCATCAGGTTGAATTCACGGGTGAAAAGCTTGGCTTGCCCATCCAATGTGTTCAGCTTGACCAACACGGCACCCGCCGTGTCATCCCCATGCGCGACCACAAAGGCCGGGATATCCTGAAACCGCAGCCGCGCGATATAGGCCTGCACCCAGAACTGCGCGGTCAGCCGCGGTGTCATGCGTTGCCGTCTTTGAATTCGAGCCCCATTTCCGAATAACGCTCTTTCTCTTCCAGCCAGTTGGGGCGCACTTTGACTTGCAGAAACAGATGCACCTTGCGGCCCAGAAACTCAGACAATTCGGCGCGCGCAGATTGGCTGATCGCTTTGATGGTCTCGCCTTTATGGCCCAGCACGATGCCTTTATGGCCATCGCGCATGACGTAGATCATCTGGTCGATCCGGGCAGAGCCGTCCTTGCGCTCTTCCCAGGTCTCGGTCTCGACCGTCAGCTGATAGGGCAGTTCCTGATGCAGCCGCAGGGTCAGTTTCTCGCGCGTGATTTCGGCGGCGATCATGCGCAGAGGCAGATCGGCGATCTGGTCTTCGGGATAAAGCCATGGGCCTTCGGGTAGTTCTTCCGCCAGCCATTTGCGCAGATCGTCAATGCCACGGCCTTTTTCGGCCGAGATCATGAAGGTTTCCACAAAGGGGTAGAGATCGTTGAGCTCTTTGGTCAGACCCAGCAGCACAGGCGCTTCGACCATGTCGATCTTGTTGATGGCCAGCGCAACCTTGCGGCCTTGCCCGATCTCTTCCAGCCCGTCCAGAATGCGCTGCACGCCGTCGGTCACGCCGCGATGCGCCTCGACCATCAGGACAATCACATCCGCATCCGCGGCCCCACCCCACGCGGCGGCGACCATGGCGCGGTCCAGACGACGCCGCGGTATGAACAGGCCGGGCGTGTCCACAAAGACGATTTGGCTGTTGCCTTCGATCGCCACGCCCCGGATGCGGGCGCGGGTGGTTTGAACCTTATGGGTTACAATCGATACCTTGGCTCCCACCATGGCGTTGGTGAGGGTGGATTTGCCTGCATTGGGCTCTCCGATCAGGGCGACGAAACCGGCGCGTTGGGTCATGGCTGGGCCTTGGACAAGACAACAAAGCCGTCATGTAGCGCAAAGCTTGGCCCAGTGAAAGGGGGTCTGGACCTTGCGTAGGGCGGGGTTTACCCCGCCGCCCTGTCACGCGAACGGCGGGGTAAACCCCGCCCTACGCAAACAGAGATCTCTAGCTTTCCAGCCGACCCAGCAGCGTTTTGGCCGCGGCTTGCTCGGCCAGCCGTTTGGAATTGGCTTCGGCCTGCGCCTCTTGTCCGCTCTCAAGCCGCACCGCGATGGTGAAAACCGGCGCGTGATCAGGGCCGGAGCGGGCCAGCTCCACATAAGAGGGCGGGTTCTGCTTGCGCGCCTGCGCCCATTCCTGAAGGGCGGTTTTGGGATCGCGAGCATCTGCCTCGACAGAAGCGATCCGTTCCCCCCATAGGCCCAGCACCACATCTTGTGCGACCTCGAACCCGGCATCGACATAGATGGCGGCAATAACAGCCTCCATCGCGTCGCCCAACAAAGCCTGCTTGCGCCGTCCCCCTGAAATCATCTCGGACCGGCCCAGCCTGAGCACGGCGCCCAGATCGATTTGCCGCGCGACATCCGCGCAGGTCTCTTTGCGCACCAATGCGTTGAAACGCGGCGCCAACTGCCCTTCGGATGCCTTCTTGTCCCGCGCCAGCATGGCTTCGGCCATGACCAGTCCCAGAACACGGTCGCCCAGAAATTCCAGCCGCTGATTGTCTGGTCGGGTTGGTGACGAGACCGAGCCATGCGTCAGCGCACGCAGCAAAAGCTCTGGGCGCTCAAATTCATGCCCCAGCCGGGTCTGAAATGCTTTCAGATCTCCCGACAGTTTGACCATGGCTCACTCGATCCGCTTAAAGAAACGATCTCCACGCCATGTCCAGACATAGAGCATCGAGCGCCCGGCGGAGGAGAACATGATCCGATCGGCCCGCCCCACAAGGTTTTCATAGGGGACAAAGCCGACCCCGCCCGCGATCTGCGGCACGCGGCTGTCGGTGGAATTGTCGCGGTTGTCCCCCATGAAGAAATACTGCCCATCCGGCACGGTGAAGACGCGCGTGTTGTCCCCGCGTTCGTTACGGATGTTCAGCACGGCATAGCTGGGCCCGCCATTGGGCATGGTTTCGATTTCGCGCGGTTTTTCACAGTTGCCGCCCTGACCGACGGGCGCGTTGGCGCAACGCGGCATCGCCTCTTGCGGGCCTTGCGGGGCCTTGATTTCGGTGAAATTGCCGTCTGGCACCCGGGGCAACGCCTCACCATTGATATAGACCACGCTATCAATCACCTGCACCGTATCGCCGGGCATCCCGATCAGGCGTTTGATGAAATCGCGGCCGGTGACCGGGTGGCGAAAGACCACGACATCGCCGCGCTCCGGCTCGCGGCCAAAGACGCGGCCATTATCGCGATCCAGAAAACCGCACAGGGTCTTGGCATCCAGGTCCAGCCCGATCAGCCCGATGCGAATGGATGGGCAGGAGGCATAGGAATAGCCATAGGCCATCTTGTTGACGAACAGGAAATCACCGATCAGCAGCGTTTCTTTCATCGACCCGGATGGAATCCAGAAGGGCTGAAAGAACAGGGTGCGGAACACGCCTGCAATCAACAGCGCATAGACCACTGTCTTGATGGTCTCGAGTACGGCGCCGCCCTGGCTGTCATCATTGCTGGCCATCAGGCCCTCCGGGTTGAAATTTGGTCGTTTCGGTCATGGGGGAGTGGACAAAGCGTGTCAAGCATTGCCCCGGCGCGGGTCTGTGGCTGGCGATTCCGGGCGGGTGCCCGGATCGCCCAGCGGTCGCGCTTCGATGACCACGAAAGCCTGCGCCCAGGGATGATCATCGGTCAAGGTGACATGGATGATTGCCTCATGCCCCGACGGGGTCATTTCGGCCAGACGTTCGGCGGCCCAGCCGGTAACATGCATCACCGGCTGCCCGGTGCGCAGATTGGTCACGGCCATGTCTTTCCACGAGATGCCCATGCGTAACCCGGTCCCGAGCGCTTTGGAACAGGCTTCTTTCGCAGCCCATCGCTTGGCATAGGTTCCAGCCACATCTTTGCGCCGCTCGGCCTTCCGCTGTTCGGTTTCGGTGAAGACTCGATTGCGGAAACGGTCGCCGAACCGGTCCAGCGTGCCCTGAATCCGTTCGATATTTGCCAGATCGGTGCCGATGCCAAGGATCATGTCAGTTTCGCCGTAAGGATAGACAGCGCCACAGTGCCAAAGAAGGCGGCAAAGACGGCCTCAAACCCGCGGCGTGCCCGGGCATAAAGCGCCACAACGCGCGAGGTGGAGAAGAGCATCGCATAGCCCGGAAACACGATCACCGAGCCACAGAACAGGAAGGCAAACATGGCAAACACATCGCCAAGCGCGGCGTCAGGGCCCAGCGTGACCGCAAAGATCGCACCCCAGGACAGGATCGCCTTGGGGTTGGTTAGGTGGATAAGCAGGCCACGCAGGAAGAGTTGGGCCGCCGTGCCGTCATGGCCCTTTTGCTGGGCCGATGATCCCGGCTGCAGAGCAGAGCGCAGGGACCGAAACGCCAGATAGAGCAGATAGCCTGCTCCCAAATAGCGCACAAGCTCGACCACCCAGGCATTGGTCATCATGATCGCGCCCATGCCGAAAGCCGCCGCGATGCCAAGACTGGCCGAGCCCGCGAGTATGCCAAGGCTAAACACAAGCGCCGCGCGGCGCCCCGCCCGCATGGCGGTGCCGGCGATGGACAATGTCGCCGGGCCGGGACTGGCCCCGGCCAGAGCCCAACCGGTCCAGAGAATGGCCAGTTCAAACCCGCTCATCGCGCGCGGCCTCCATCAGGCGGCGCATTTCGTGGATTGCGGGTTCCAGCCCGCGAAAGATCGACTCACCGATCAGGAAATGGCCTATGTTCAGCTCGACCACTTCGGGAAAGGCGGCCACTGGTTGAACCGTCTCATAATTCAGCCCGTGGCCGGCATGCACTTCCAGACCCAGATTATGGGCAAAGCTGGACATGGCCCGCAGGCGTTCAAGTTCGGCGTCGCGTTCTTCGAATTTGCCTTCGGCATGAAAATCGCAATAGGCGCCGGTATGCAGCTCAATGACATCGGCTCCGATGCGATGCGCGGCTTCGATCTGCTTTTGATCGGCGGCAATGAATAGCGATACCCGGCAGCCCGCCTCGCGCAATGGCGCGATGAATTCGGCCAGGCGATTGTCGTCGCGCGCGACCTCCAATCCGCCCTCTGTGGTCTTTTCTTCGCGTTTTTCGGGCACGATGCAGACGGCATGGGGCACATGGCGTAGGGCGATCTGCTGCATTTCTGGCGTTGCAGCCATTTCGAAATTCAACGGCACCTCAAGCACTTCCATAAGGCCAGAGATATCGGCATCCGTGATGTGGCGACGATCTTCGCGCAAATGGGCCGTAATGCCATGTGCGCCAGCCTTTTCCGCCAGTTTGGCAGCCCGCAACGGATCGGGATAATCGCCACCGCGCGCGTTGCGGACGGTGGCCACATGGTCGATATTCACACCCAGACGCAGAGTCATTGGCCTTCTCCTGTCATTTGTCAGCCGGACCATAGCCTTCGGGCGGTAAAGCGCCAGCCCCGGCGCGCTGTTTGATCTGTTCGAACTTCGCCACAATGCGAGCGCGGCGGCGGTTCTGATAGGCAATCAGAACCGGAACCGAGAGGTAATAGCAGATCACCCCGCAGATCAGTCCAGGCACAATCCCACCGACAAGATAGGGAAAGAACACCTCTTGCCAGAATGTGACCAGTCGCGTCCAGTCAGGCCCTTCCGGTGTGAACAGCGCGATGAAATTGTCACGCAGGTCGCGCCAGGCATCAATGAATTTCCCGCCCAGGGAACGCCCGGCGCCGGCATCGAAATTCGTGCCAAGGATCAGATGCCCGGTCTGAAGGGATGCGGCCGCGATCGGCACATAAGTCAGCGGATTTCCGAAAAACGTGGCCATCATTGACGCCAATCCGTTGCCGCGCACCAAGCGGGCCAGAATGTAAGCGGTGACAAAATGAAACCCATAAAACGGTGTAAAGGCGGTGAAAACGCCGGCCGCAACCCCGCGCGCGATTTTCTGGGGGCTGTCGGGCAGGCGGCGGACGCGGTGCTTGACATAATGAAAGGCGCGCAGCCATCCGCCACGCGGATAAAGCATCTGCGTGATCGTCTGCGAGACAGACCGGGGATCACGGCGCCGAAAGACCAAGGGGGATGTCCTTTCTTACTACGTCAGGCACCGCGCAATCGCGTTGCCCTTTGGCCGCGTCAGCTGCCGCGCGCCACATCCCGATACCGTTCTATCGACGCCACGTCGCTTTCGGCTTCGAGCATCAGCATCAGGGAATGCAGTTGCTCGACATCGCGAACCTCGACGGTGACGCGCAGACGGAAGAAATCCGGCTTGCGATCAACAAAGACCAAGTCGCTGATATTGGCCTTTTTCTCGCCGATCAACGTGCAAATACGTCCCAGCACGCCCGCATCATTGCCAATCGTCAAATCCAACGTTGTGCTGTAAACTGCAGGATGGGTGCCACCGTGCCAATGCAGGTCGAGCCAGCGTTCAGGCTGATCTTCATATTGACCCAGCCTGTCACAGTCGATGGCATGCACTTCAACCCCTTTGCCACGGAAGGTGATACCGATGATCCGCTCCCCCGGAATGGGCTGGCAACAGGGCGCGCGGTCAAAGCTTTGGCCCGGTTCCAGACCAATAACCGCACGGGGCAGGGGCACATTGGCTGCCTCGCCCGGCGTCATATCGGGATAGACGGCCTGCACAACGTCATGGGTTGTCAGTTCGGCCGAGCCCAGCCGCGCCAGTAATTCATCGCTGTCTTTCAGCCGCAGGCTTTTGGCCGCCGTGGTCAGCACTTTGTCTGTCGCCTTGCGTCCGATCGCGTCGAAACCGGCGCGGGCCAGTTCGTGCCCCAGCTTGATGAACCGTTCGCGATCGACCTCACGCAGCGCCCGCCGAATGGCGGAGCGGGCTTTTCCGGTCGTGGCAATCTCCAACCATGTGACCTGCGGCGTCTGGCCTTCGGCGGTAATGATATCCACCGACTGTCCGTTTTTCAGTCGGGTCCAAAGTGGCACACGAATGCCATCGACCTTGGCGCCGACACAAGCGTGGCCGATGCGCGTGTGGATCGCATAGGCATAATCAATCGGTGTCGCCCCACGAGGTAGCTTGACCACATCGCCTTTGGGCGTGAAGCAAAAGACCTGATCCGAATACATCTCGAGCTTCACGGCTTCGAGGAAATCCTCGTGATCATCTTCGGCATCGAACTGTTCGGTGAGCGAACTGATCCATTTCGCCGGATCGACTGCAAACGGGTTCTCCGAGCGCACCCCATCGCGATAGGACCAATGCGCCGCCACCCCGGTTTCGGCCACGTCATGCATCTGACGGGTGCGGATCTGCACCTCGACCCGTTTGCCATCGCGGCCCGATACAGTGGTGTGGATCGACCGGTAGCCGTTCGTCTTGGGCTGGCTGATGTAATCCTTGAACCGGCCTGGAACGGCGCGCCAGCGCTGGTGGATCACACCCAGCGCGGCATAGCAATCCGCCTCGGACCCGGTGATGATGCGAAAGCCGTAGATGTCAGACAGGCGAGAAAAGCCCTGATTCTTTTCCTGCATCTTGCGCCAGATCGAATAAGGCTTCTTGGCGCGGCCAAGCACCTCGGCCGCGACGCCGGCCTTGCCCAGTTCAAGCCGCATGTCGCCGGTGATCCGCTGGATGACGTCACCGGATTCTTTTTGCAGCGTTAAAAATCGGCGAATGATCGACTGGCGTCCTTCGGGGTTGAGCACGCGAAAGGCCAGATCCTCGAGCTCTTCGCGCATCCANTGCATACCCATGCGCCCNGCCAGCGGCGCATAGATCTCCATTGTTTCACGGGCTTTCTGCGCCTGCTTTTCTGCGCGCATCGACCGGATGGTGCGCATGTTGTGCAGCCGGTCGGCCAGCTTGACCAGAATGACCCGCAAATCCTTCGACATGGCCATGAACAGCTTGCGGAAGTTTTCCGCCTGCTTCGTCTCGTGGCTCGAGAGTTGCAGATTGGTCAGCTTGGTGACGCCATCAACCAGCATCGCCACCTCGTCGCCAAAAAGCTCGGCAACCTCGGTATAGGACGCTTTGGTGTCTTCGATTGTATCGTGCAGAAGCGCGGTGATAATCGTCGCGTCATCAAGGCGCTGTTCGCTCAGAATTGCGGCGACGGCCACCGGATGGGTGAAATAGGGCTCGCCAGATTGGCGAAACTGGCCGTCATGCATCCGCGCGCCGAATTCATAGGCGGCGCGGATACGCGTATCATTTGTCTTGGGGTTGTACGCGCGCACCAGTGCGACAAGATCATCTGCCGTGATCTCGCGATCGGCGGCGCTGCCAATCGGGTGTTCCCCCACGACGCGGCCCCTTTAGCCCTGGCGCTGCGCCTCCAGCAATGCGCGCAGCAGCTTCTCTTCGGACATGTCGTCATCGGCGGGCTTGTCATCATCCGCGCCCATCAGCAGAGCCATCTGATCATCTTCCGGCTCATCGACTTCGATCTGGTTCTGGTTGCTTTCGATCAGGCGTTCCCGCAGCTCGTCCGAGCTTTGGGTTTCCTCGGCGATTTCACGCAGCGCAACGACCGGGTTCTTGTCATTGTCGCGATCCACCGTGATGGCGGCACCTGCGGACACTTCGCGGGCACGATGGGCGGCGAGCATCACAAGCTCAAAACGGTTGGGAACTTTGTCAACGCAGTCTTCGACCGTAACACGGGCCATCAGGCAATCTCCGAGAAGTTTAGAGGACGTCCAGAAAGCGCTTCCTTACAGGCGAATCTGTCCGGGGGCAAGCAGACTTTGCGTGCTTACAATGGGCTGACCTCGTCGCGAGCCTCTGATGGCAAGGCGTTCAGCATGGCCCTCACGGTATGCCCGGTAACAGGGTGCATCCAGTTCGGCGCGATATCGGCCAGCGGAGCCAAGACGAAGGCGCGATCCTGAAGCCTTGGATGGGGCAGGATCAGTTGGTCTGGCGTGGTGGCGATCTGTTGGTCCAAAGGCAATGACCGCCATGTGGATTGCGTCTTTTGGTCGGGCAAGACAACCTGGTCACACGCGATCAGATCCAGATCCAGAACACGTTGACCCCAGCGTTGCACCCGTTCCCGCCCAAACTGCGCTTCGACAGCGTGCAGGTCAGCCAAAAGCGCATCAGGCGCCGCGTCACTGCGCAGTGTGATAGCTGCGTTCACATAATCTGGACCCGTGCCGGGGGGGAAACACGGGGTTCTGTAAAAGCGGCTGATGCGGCAGGCTGGGAGACCTCGCTGTGCAAGTGACGCAATTGCGGCGCCAAGTGTCGCTTTTGGGTCGTTTTCTTGCTGGGGTATGTTGGCTCCCAAGGCAACAAGGCAGGTATTCATGTGTTTTTGATCCTCGTAGCGGGGATTGCAACGTAACGCTCTTGCGACGCAGGCTCAAATAACTAAACTCGAGCCGATCGCCAAAGGCCTTGTGCCAACACTCACCACTCAAATTGGCGATCGAATTTGAAAGGGTACTGGATGTTTTACAAAGACGAGCGGCTTGCGCTGTTCATCGATGGTTCCAATCTTTATGCAGCAGCAAAATCATTGGGCTTTGACATCGACTACAAATTGTTGCGGCAAGAGTTCATGCGCCGTGGCAAGTTGCTTCGCGCGTTCTATTACACAGCGCTGTTGGAAAATGACGAGTATTCGCCGATCCGGCCTCTGGTCGATTGGCTGCACTATAATGGCTTCACCATGGTGACCAAGCCGGCAAAGGAATACACCGACAGCATGGGTCGGCGCAAAGTGAAGGGCAACATGGACATCGAATTGACCGTCGATGCGATGGAGCTTGCGCCGCGCGTGGATCACATCGTGCTGTTTTCAGGCGATGGCGATTTTCGTCCGCTAGTGGCCTCGCTGCAAAGGCAGGGCGTCCGAGTATCGGTTGTGTCGACGATCCGCAGCCAGCCGCCGATGATTTCGGACGAGTTACGCCGTCAGGCCGACAATTTCATCGAACTCGAAGAGCTGCGCGATGTCATCGGTCGCCCACCGCGGGAGCCGCAGCCAGATCGCGACGTCGCCTGATCTGGCTCGTGCCAGAAACGGCTCGGTTTTTGCCGTGCCGATCCCTCTGGACCAAAGGCCTTGCCTGACATAGGTCTTGTCAGGCAAGGAGATACCCATGACCAAAGCTCCGCTGACCCTGTATCTGGCTGCGCCGCGCGGCTTCTGCGCCGGTGTGGACCGGGCCATCAAGATTGTTGAAATGGCGCTCGAAAAATGGGGCGCGCCGGTCTATGTGCGCCACGAGATCGTTCATAACAAATTTGTCGTGGACGGGCTGCGCGACAAAGGCGCCATCTTCGTCGAAGAACTATCGGAATGCCCCGATGATCGTCCGGTCGTCTTTTCGGCGCATGGCGTGCCGAAATCCGTCCCTGCGGAGGCGGCAAACCGCGAGATGCTGTTTGTCGATGCGACCTGCCCTCTGGTCAGCAAGGTCCATATCGAAGCGCAACGCCATTCCGATAACGGCTTGCAGATGATCATGATTGGCCATGACGGCCATCCCGAAACGGTGGGCACGATGGGGCAACTGCCCGAAGGCGAGGTCTTACTGGTCGAAACGGTCGAAGACGTCGCCAAGGTTGCAGTGCGCGATCCTGAACGGCTGGCCTATGTGACGCAAACAACGCTGTCTGTCGATGATACTGCCGATATCGTTGCGGCTTTGCAGGCGCGGTTTCCCTCGATCGCGGGCCCACACAAAGAAGACATCTGCTATGCCACCACAAACCGGCAGGAAGCGGTCAAGGCGGTGGCGCCCAAGGCCGAGGCCCTGCTGGTGGTTGGGGCGCCCAATTCGTCCAATTCCAAACGGCTGGTCGAGGTCGGGCGCAAAGCCGGCTGCGACTATGCCCAACTGGTGCAGCGTGCCAAGGATATCGACTGGCGCGCGCTGGAGGGTGTGCGCAGCCTTGGCGTGACGGCGGGGGCCTCGGCTCCGCAGGTTTTGGTGGATGAGGTTATCGATGCGTTCCGGGACCGGTTTGATGTGACAGTGGAACTGGTCGAAACCGCCACCGAAAAGGTCGAGTTCAAAGTGCCGCGTGTGCTGCGGCAAACGGCCTGAGGCTATGGCTGTGATCCCCCGCGCGCCGTTTCTGCTGGGTCTGGCAGGTCTGATCCCATTTCTATGGGGCGCCTTGACGCTCCTTGTGCCGGGCCTGACAGAATGGGGCACCGATGTGCTGGGACCGCGTTTCGTAGGGCCTTATGTGCAGCTGTTTTATGGCTCGGTGATCCTGAGTTTCATGTCTGGCGTATTGTGGGGCTTTGCCACAAAGACAGACGGCGCGCGTGCGGCCACGGGATATGCCTTGTCAGTGCTGCCCGCGCTTTGGGCGTTTTTCATGACCGGCGGCGGGCCGGTGTCGGCGGGAACCAATCTGATCTTTGGCTTTCTTGGTCTGTTGCTGCTGGATTTTGCCTTTTTCCGCTGGGGGCTGACGCCGGACTGGTGGATGCGTTTGCGCGTCCTTCTGACGACGGTGGTGGTTCTGTGTCTGTCCGTGGGGGTGATCTGGTGAGCGATCAGGAAACACTGAACGTCTATGCTGGTGCGGCGCGGCAATATGCTGATGGCTTTGCCAAGCCGACAGACACATGTCATGACCTAGATCTTGATGCCTTTGTCGCGGCCTTGCCCGAAAGCGCGCATGTGCTGGATCTGGGCTGTGGGCCCGGGCACTGGGCTGCGCGGCTGCGAGATCGTGACCTGACCGTGTCGGCCAGCGATGCCTCACCCGAGATGGTGGCGCTGGCGCGCGAGGATTTCGGAGTTGAGGCACAGATCGCCTCCTTCGAGGATCTGGATGAGGTGGCCGCCTATGACGGGGTCTGGGCGAATTTCAGCCTTCTGCACGCGCCGCGCCGCGCGTTTCCTGATCATCTTGCGCGGGTGCACAAAGCTTTGAAACCTCGCGGGATGTTCCATATCGGCATGAAGCTGGGCGAAAGCGAAGGCCGCGACAAGCTGGGACGCTTTTACGCCTACTATGGCGAAGATGAGTTGATCGGTTTGCTGGAGCAGGCCGGGTTCACCACCTTGTCGAGCCGTCGTGGCAATGGGCAGGGGCTGGCGGGCGATGTGGAACCCTTTGTGGTGATCCTCGCCCATGCCTGAGCTTTTCGCCTATACCGACGGTGCCTGTTCCGGCAATCCGGGGCCGGGCGGCTGGGGCGTGCTGCTGCGCGCAATGGAGGGCGACGCCGTTGTGAAAGAGCGGGCTTTGTCGGGCGGCGAGCCTGCCACCACGAATAATCGCATGGAATTGCTGGCGGCGATCCACGCGCTGGAGTCCCTGTCGCGTGCGTCGCGGATCACGGTCGTGACCGACAGCGCCTATGTCAAAAACGGGGTGACGGGGTGGATCCATGGTTGGAAGCGCAACGGGTGGAAAACCGCTTCGAAAAAGCCGGTCAAGAATGCCGAGCTTTGGCAAAGGCTGGACGCGGCCCAGGCGCGTCATGACGTGACCTGGGAATGGGTCAAAGGCCATGCAGGCCATCCGGAAAACGAACGCGCCGATGAGCTTGCGCGCGAAGGGATGGCCCCGTTCAAATCCTGAGACACGGGGCGCTCCCGCGCCTCCCTTGCGCCGCCTGCGGCGACCGCCGGGACGCTTGGGCCCGGCGCCGCGTCCCTGCGGGCCGCGGCGCTGTTGCGCGTTATATGCGGCCGAGCAGGCTCCAGACGGGCAGCGGTGCTTTGAATTGAGCATTGAGCGACGGCACAACACCCCGGTCCCGCCAGTCGTCAGGCAAGCTGGCTGACAGGGTCAGGCCCTTGCGTTTCAGCAGATCGCCATGAGGATGGTCAGGATCATAGGGTTTGGGGACGCGTTTCAGCGGCTCTGGCCCCCATGTGCCACTACCTGCCCCGATCATGTCATGCGCGGCATCCATTGCGTCGGTCAACTTATCCCCGTCGCGGTCGATGAAAGCGCGAAACCGTGTCAGGCATTCGCCCGGCGGGGTGATGACGCCCATGCCAAGGGTCAGATAATTGGGCGCGGATCCAAAGAACCACATTGGCCCATCCTCGCTACCTGATTGAGACCACATCATGTGCAGATGCGCGTTATAGGGCGCCTTGTCCTTGGAGAACCGCACATCGCGGTGGATGCGAAAAACCTTGGGCTTGTGGCGTTGACCGGTCAGCCGCCCCAGATCTTCGACGATCAGATCGGCCAGCAACTCCGCCGGCTTGCGGATGGTCGAGACATAGTGCGCCTTGCGCGGCTCATACCAGGCTTTGTTGTTGTTCTGCTTCAACTCGGTGAAGAACGCATTGGCGTCAACGATCAGAGCGGCAAACCCGTCGGGCATCGCCCCTCCCTGTCTTGTTGGAGAAAGGGTAGGGCGGATCGCTGGCGATTTCACCCTTTGCGCATCATTCCAATCTGTCGGGCAGGGTCAGACCCAACAACGCGGCCTGCACGGTCATCGGTTTTTTTCCGGCACGCTGAAGCTCGGTCACTTCAACGGCCCCTTCACCGCACGCCACGGTGAAGCCTTCCAGAACCTGTCCGGCACTGCCGCGCCCTGTCGTCACGCGAGAGCGCAGAAGCTTGATCCGTTCTCCGGCAAGCTCGGTCCAGGCGCCGGGAAAGGGGGACAGGCCGCGGATCTGCTGGTCGATCTGCGTGGCGGGCTGCGTCCAATCGATCCGCGCCTCGGCCTTGTCGATCTTGCTGGCATAGGTCACGCCCTCGTCTGGCTGGGGCGCGGGCGATAGGTCTGGCAAATCGCGGAGTGTCTGAACGATCAGCCCTGCCCCCATCGCAGACAGGCGATCATGCAGATCGGCGGTGGTCTCCTCCGCGCCAATGGGCGTCGCTTCGCGCAACAGAACGGGGCCAGTGTCCAGCCCGGCCTCCATCTGCATGATGCAAACCCCGCTTTCGGCATCGCCCGCCATGATGGCGCGGTGGATTGGGGCCGCGCCGCGCCAACGCGGCAACAGGCTGGCGTGTATGTTCAGACAGCCATGTTCGGGCGCATCCAGAACCGCTTGGGGTAGGATCAGACCATAGGCCACCACCACCGCGATATCGGCCTGCAGCGCGGCCAGATCAGCCTGCGCTTCGGCCGAGCGCAGGGATGTAGGATGCCGCACGGGTAACCCCAGCGCTTCGGCACGGGCCTGCACGGGGCTGGGGCGGTCTTTCTTGCCGCGGCCTGCTGGGCGGGGTGGTTGCGAGTAGACGCACACAACCTCATGCCCGGCTTCCACCAGCGCATCAAGCGCTGGCACCGAAAACGCGGGCGTGCCCATGAAGATCACCCGCATCGGCCTATCCCTTCTGCTTGCGTGCCTTGCGCAGCAGCATATCGCGCTTGGTCTTTGATAGATTGTCGAAATACATCCGCCCGTTCAAATGATCGATCTGATGCTGAACGCTGGTGGCTTCGATCCCGATGAAATCGCGTCGCGTGGTCACCCCGGCAGCGTTCATGTATCGAACCGTCACCGCACGTGGGCGTTTCAGTTTGGCCGATACGCCGGGCAGGTTGGGACTGGCCTCTTCATGGGCGCGCAGCTCGACCGAAGCATGCAGGATTTCCGGGTTGGCCATCAACACGGCGCGGCCTCTTTCGGTCGAGCCATCCACAACCGCCAGCCGTAACATCACCCCGATCTGAGGCGCGGCCAGCCCAACGCCGGGCATTGCCTCCATCGTGTCGACCATGTCTTGCCAGATCGCGCGGATCTCTTCGGTGACTTCTGCGACTGGTTCGGCCTTGGTCCGCAGGCGTTTATCCGGCCAGGGCAGGCAGCGGCGGATAGTCATGCCCCCGCCCCCCGCACGATGTCATAGCCCGCCTGCGCCGTGGCCCTCGCCTCTGGGTCCAGCCGGTCAAACGTCACCAGCCCATCGAGATGATCCAATTCATGCTGCGCACAGGTCGCGGCAAACCCGGTCAGATCAGCGCTGCGTGCGACCCCGTCGAGATCGGTCCAGTCCAGGGTGACGGTTTCAGGCCGGGTCACATCTGTCTGAATGCCGGGGATGGACAGGCAGCCTTCGGCACGGGTGGCGACTGCATCAGAGCGGGCCGTGATGCGTGGATTCAGACAGATCACCGGATCGGGCACGCCCTCTTTCCATGTCACATCCATCACAAAGATACGCTTCATCACGCCGACCTGCGGCCCGGCGAGGCCTCGGCCCGGCGCGTCATACATCGTATCGAGCATATCCTGCGCCAAGGCGCGCAGGTCCTCATCGGCCTGCACGGGCGCACAGATTTGGGACAGGCGCGGATCCGGCCACAGCACAATCGGCAGAACTGCCATCAGCCGCGCGCCTTGTCACGTTTGTATTTCTGCATCTTGCGGGTGATCAGCTGACGCTTCATGGGGCC
>JABSSB010000031.1:20709-22139 GCA_013214715.1 Paracoccaceae bacterium
GAGGTAGTCGATGAAAAGCTTGCCATTCAGGTGGTCGATCTCATGCTGCACGCAGGTCGCCCACAGCCCGTCAAATACCTCGCGCTGCTCGGCGCCATTGCGGTCCAGCCAGGCCACCTCGACCTCTTTGGGGCGGGTGACTTCGGCATATTGTTCGGGGATCGACAGGCAACCTTCCTCATAGACGTTCGTTTCGTCCGAGCTGGCGATGACCTCGGGATTGAACATAATCAGCGGGCGCGGCTCGCCCTCGCTTTCATCGTCGCGGACGCAATCTAGCACGATCAGCCGATCCAGCACGCCCACCTGCGGCGCGGCCAGACCTATGCCGGGCGCGGCATACATCGTTTCCAGCATGTCATCAGCCAGCTGCCGCAGCTCATCCGAGATGTCACTCACGGGGGCGGCAGTCTTTTTCAGACGCGGGTCAGGGTGCAGAACAATCGGGCGTTTCATGCGCACGGATGTAGGCCAAGCGCGCGGTGGCCGCAACGCCTCTTGCACCTGCGGCCTATCGGGGTATCTCTGGCCGGACAGGACTGCGGAGAAGATACATGATGTTTGACAAAATGATCGAGCGCCGGGGCACCGATTGCGTGAAATGGGACAAGATGGAGGCGCTCTATGGCGTATCCCCCGAAGATGGCTTGTCGATGTGGGTGGCAGATATGGATTTCCAGGCTGCGCCTTGTGTTCTGTCCGCGCTGTCCGACGCCGTAGCGCATGGTGTCTTCGGCTATGTCAATTTCGACGCAAGCTATCATGCCGCGATTGAATGGTGGATGGCCGAACGGCATGGTTGGCAGATCGAGCCGTCATGGATCTTCACGACCACAGGTATCGTGAACGCTGTTGGCATGTGTATGGACGCCTTCACACAACCCGGGGACGGCATGATCGTGTTCGCTCCGGTTTATCATGCTTTCGGGAAAGTCGTGCGCAATGCAGGGCGCAAACTGGTTGAACTGCCGCTGGTCAACAACGATAGCCGCTATGAATTCGATTTCGACGCCTATGATGACATGCTCGATGGCTCAGAGAAGATGGTCATCCTGTGCTCTCCGCATAATCCCGGAG
The DNA here is from genome assembly GCA_013214715.1 of Paracoccaceae bacterium. Classification (GTDB taxonomy): domain Bacteria; phylum Pseudomonadota; class Alphaproteobacteria; order Rhodobacterales; family Rhodobacteraceae; genus JABSSB01. The sequence continues at coordinate 21,787 of JABSSB010000031.1, forward strand.
GGCGCGTGTGGACACAGGCCGAATTGCAAGCCGTCGGAGAGTTCTGCAAGCGCCATGACCTGCTGCTGATTTCCGATGAGATCCATCATGACGTGGTCATGCCGGGTCATAAGCACCTACCAATGCCGGTGGCCGACCCGTCCATTGTGGACCGTCTTCTGATGCTGACGGCCCCCTCCAAAACCTTCAACCTCGCCGGGTTTCACACCGGCAATGTCATTGTTCAGGATCCCACGCTTCGGGCCAGATTTGCAGAGCGGATGATGGCGCTTGCCTTGGCTCCCAATGCATTGGGGCAAATCGCCCTGACAGCCGCCTATTCGCCCGAAGGTGCAAACTGGGTCGATCAGATG
>JABSSB010000310.1 GCA_013214715.1 Paracoccaceae bacterium
TAGGTTAGGGGCTGGATTCAGCTTGGCCGTGTGACAGTGGCCTCAGCATTCAAGCCATGGGTGCTGAGGCAGATAAAGTGCAGCTTGGGAGTTCAGAGTTTGTGACAGGGCCTGATTGGTTAAGCGATCGGCTTTGAAGCTGCGATTTTGAATATTGAAGGAAAGACCCATGAAGTCTCTCAAGACAATCCTGGTTGCATCGACCGCTTTGACCTTTGCGGGCACGGCTTGGGCCGATAGCAACAGCGCGTACCTTGACCAGATCGGTGATGACAACGCCGCGCTTATTACGCAAAGCGGAGCCAGCAACCGCGCCGGTAGCAGCGCCGCCGATCGGGTGGTGACGCAATCTGGCGACAATAATGATCTCGACATTTTGCAGACGGGTGATTCAAACCAAGTCGGCGTTTCGAGCAAAAGCTCTGCCCCGGGTGTGGATCAGATTGAAGACAGAAACGTTTTCTCGGCCACACAGACCAGTTCAACCAACTATATCAACGTTGTTCAACAAACAGGCGTTGACGGCGCAAGCGAAACCACAAACAGCCTGACGATCACCCAGCAATCCTCTGCTAATTTTGTTGGCGGCCGCGGGGGCAACGTTGTGTCGCGTGTTGTGCAGACGAATACGGGGTCGGGCGCGCTGGCGTCGGAAACCAACTCTGTGACCATCCTTCAGGACCGTGATGGGCATTCCGGGCCGGGGACGGGCTGGGGCGCCAACGTGATCGGTGGGCAGACCGGTGGCAACCTCAACGATCGTAGCGCAAGGGTTAACTACGGGGTTGTACAAAACGGCGCTGGCAACACCGCCGCCTTGACCCAAACCGGGTATCGCAACAGCATTCAACTTGTGACGCAAACCGGTAACGAAAACCAGGCCACCGTGACTCAGACCAATCTGGGTAGCGGCACTAACAACTATAACCGCGTTGACCTTGTGTCGCAGGATTCCACAACAGGTACGACCGGTAACACGGTGTCTGTTGTTCAGGAAGGACAGCGTAATGGTATCGCAGGCTTCTCGGCCGGGTCCTTTGCCGCGTTGACCGGTGTAGCCAAATCATCTGTTACACAGATCGGCGGTGGTAATGTGGTCGACTATCTGGCCACCGGCAACGACAACCAGTTTGGCTTCTATCAGGAAGGCAACGGGAACACTGTTGGCACGGTCACGATCACCGGAAACGGCAACGAGACAGCGGCCTATCAAATGGGTGACGGCAACACCGTGACGATTGTCCCAATCGTTGGTGATGGCAATGATGTGGGCGCGATCCAAAACGGCACGATGAACATGGCCACCGTGTCGCTGAGCAATGGCAGCAACGTGAACTCAGTCGGGATCGATCAGAACGGGACCAATCGAGCCTCGGTGAGCATAGACGGAAACAATAACTATGCCAGCCTCGATCAAGATGGAACCAACAGTGGTCTGAGCTATGGCATAGATCTTTTGATCGAGGGCAACGACAACAACCGTGGCGCCTTCGCTCCGGGTGGAGATGCAGCGGGTGTCGGGCTGACGGTTGGGCTGTTCGTCCAGGATGGGACCAACAACCTGTTGGATATCGACGTCATAGGCGGCAACAACGATTTCGCGACCAGCCAGGTGGGTGACGATAACATCATCACTGCATCTGTGACCGGCAGCATGAACGAGTTTGCTGTCAGCCAGACAAATAATGGCAACGTCACGAACCTGATCCAAACTGGCAACAGCAACATCGCTGGGATCATGCAGTAAACACAACAGCTCCGGCGCTTTCCAAAGCCGCCGGAGCATCATTTAGCTAAGTAACGGAACCGCACATGCGCCTTTTTTCCTTTCTGACTAGCCTAGCTCTTTCGCTGGCATTGGCCAGCGCTGTGCAGGCGCAGGTTGAAGAAAACTCGGCCGTGATCAATCAGGTTGGTCAGGACAACACCGCCCGCATTGATCAGACCGGATTGCGCAATGAAGCGGGAAGCGACGTGCTGCCCATGCTACAGCAAGGCACGTTCAATGCGATCGAGATCGACCAGATTGGTGCCGACAACCTGATCGGGCTGGAAAATGATGGTGTATTTCAATCTGGCGACACCGGATCGGCTCTGGTCTTTAACCAGATCGATATCGACCAACTCTCAGGCCCGGACAGTGGCGGGGTAACGCTGGGCAATGTGATTGGCAGCATTCGCCAGACAACCGATGGGGCCGTTGACGGGGTGGCGAACCTGTTGATCATCCAGCAGGGCGCCAATGGTGTGGGCGGCAATCGTGTCGGCGCGGTGGTGCAGCAGCAATTCGATGGCATGCCCGGGCAACGCGCTGAAATCTACCAGGATGGCGAAGGCAATGTTCTTGACCTGTTGGTCCAGCGCAGCGGCAGCTTTGACACTGCCGGAGGGGCTGATGCTGCTGATTGCTGCGTCAGGCACGTTGGGCCAACTGGCGCTGATCCGGTCCTTTTCGATGGGTGAAG
>JABSSB010000311.1 GCA_013214715.1 Paracoccaceae bacterium
GGAAGGTGATCTGGGCGGGTCCGTACAGGACTCAAATGTCGGCGGCTTGGGTGCCGGTGCTGCACTCAGCGCGGTAATCGACATCGACGGGACGGGCGAGAACACCATTTTACTATACAGCGTGACCGTGGCCGAACTTGATTCTTGGACCGTTTGATCTCTGACCCTTTGGTCAGGGCTTAACCAAAAGCTAGGGACCGGGCGGATCCTTGCATCCGCCCGTTTCTTGTTGCGACTGGCTTGTGAGTTCTGTCTGGGCACATCGCGTCAGACCTGTCTTTTGCGATGCGGGCCATGATGACTTTCGGCCGCGCCGCCCGCCCGCATCTGCACAAATTTGTCAAAGCGACCGCAGCGTCCATTTCTGTGCTGCCTCCGCAAATTCCCTACAGTTGCAACTATTCCGTATCTGGCTGAACTGCCGAAATACCACCTTAAAGCGTCATGTGTGTCAGGCATGTGGTGATTCGACCATGACCCCATATCTGCTGTTGGGTTAAGGCCCGCGTAACTTAGCGCGCCGCGGGCAGAACAGGGCGAGTTCATGCCAAAGTCAGATATGAGCAGCAACTCAGGGTACGAGCTCTGGTGCACGGGGGTGGATTGGCCTTTGGTCATTCTGAACGGCAAGATCCGCGACAATATCACCGATGACGCCATGAAGGACATGGGCATTCTCATCACGATCCCAAAAGCTGATTTTGATCGCCTGTTCAAAGCATGGGCCAGTGACGACAGCCCGGATCCGATCACGCTGGAAGACAAGTATCTGCCCGCGCCCTCCATGACGGACGTGACCTATGCGGGCTTCTCACCTGAAGGTCTGGCCCGCGATCGGTTGGACGCTTCCTATGATCTGGACGTGGGTTTCGTACCGCAGGAGATCTTCCGCGGACCCATGGATATTCCGGTGAACACAGGCGACAGCGCGGTCTATACCAGCCACATTCTGATCATCGGCGGTCAGGGCGCGGACCAGCTCTGGTGTCAGTGCAATGATGGCGGGCCCAACCAAACCGTCAACCTGAATGGGGTGATTTAATGTCAGCCTGTCGGAACCGAATGGCGAAACCGACCAATTCCACCTCCTGACCTTTGGCGCCGAGGTCTTTTCACACAGCTTGGCGGCTTCGCGGAATGGTGGTGATGACTATCACGTGAGACATCAGGCCAAATGGGATGATCTGGTCAGTTTCGTCGGTGTGCAGGTCGATGGCAGCGATGCTCTGGCCAGCGGGCGCATCTTTGAAACGACCATTGATGGAACAGATGGCGTCACGATCAGGTTTGATCTTGTCGCCGGTGACGGCAGCACCCGCGTCATCGAAGCCAATTCCAGCGTGGTCTTCCTTGTGGGCCACCTGCTGTTTCTGCTGACCAAAGACTCATTCCGAGCCTGCCCCGCGAGGGCTCCACCGCGCGGGACTATCAAAAAATGGAGCAACCTGGTGACGCGCCTTGCACGGTCTGATTCCGTTATGACCCCGCCCGGAACCGTCACATCCTGCCGCATGGGGCCGCGTCACCGCCTAAAGACTTGCGACACCGAAAGAATCCGGCAACAGTGTCGACATCAGGAGAAGGCGCGAGCCACTACGCGCCACCAATGGGGAGACTTCAATGTCGAAAGAACTGGATTTCTATGCCGGTGAGGTCACGCGCGGGCGCATGACCCGTCGTGAATTCATGGGCAAGGCAGCAGCGCTTGGCGTCGCGGCGGCAACAGCCTCGACCATGTTTGCCGATGCCGCGCGCGCATCCGGCCCGGTCAAGGGCGGCAGCTTCAAGATGGGCGTGCAGGGCGGTGAAAGCACCAACTCGCAAGACCCCGCGCTTTGGGCATCGGATGTGCCGATCGCCGGCGGCCGCTGCTGGGGCGAAACCCTGACCGAAGTGGGCCCCGATGGCACGGTCCAGGGCTTTGTCGCCGAAAGCTGGGAAGGCTCTGCCGACGCCAAGACATGGCGCTTCAAGATCCGTGACGGGATCGAGTTCTCGAACGGCAAGAGCGTGACCGCCGAAGACGTGATGCGCACGATGGAGCGTCACACCAACGAAGATTCGCAATCCGGTGCGCTGGGCATCGTGAACGGTATCGAATCCATGCGCGTCGATGGTGACGTGTTCGAACTGACGCTCGGCGTCGGCAATGCGGACATGCCCTATCTGATCAGCGACTATCACCTCGTGATCCAGCCCAATGGCGGCTTTGACAACCCGACCGCGGCCATCTCGACCGGCCCCTACACGCTGGAAAGCGATGAGCCCGGCGTGCGCATGACCTTCAAGCGCAATCCAAACTATTGGGGCGGCGACTCGGTTGCATATTACGATGAGGTTGAGGTTCTCACCCTGAACGACGCCACCGCACGGACGGCGGCGCTGCAGTCGGGTCAGGTGGATTCGATCAACCGCGTCGAACCCAAGATCGCCGATCTTCTCGGCCGCGCGCC
>JABSSB010000312.1 GCA_013214715.1 Paracoccaceae bacterium
CGCAGGTAGGTACATTGGACGAAAGCCCGATCTTGCAAGACGTCCTTACCCAACTGCGCAGCCAACTGGCGCACGCCACAGGCGATGGAGACCCCTGGGCTTGGGCCGATCATTTGACGCCGTCCATCACTGCAGACCTGCAAAATAGGTTCATGTCACTATGCGTAGCCCGGTTTGGCGACACCTTACCACCAGTTGTGGTCGACAAACTGCCTCTGAACATCTTTGATCTCGGGTTCGCACAGGCGATCCTGCCGAATGCGCGGTTTGTCTGCATGTCGCGCCATCCTCTGGATGTAGGATTGTCCAATTTTTGCACCAATTTCGGCGCCAAACACCCGTTTTCCCAAACTCTGGACGGCATCGCAGAGGTGACGCGCGCTGTTTATCGCGCGGCAGACCTGTATCAGGATCGTGGGCTGGACATGCGGCGCCAATCCTATCGCGCGCTCGTAGAAGAGCCTGAATATCAAATCCGCAGCTTGCTGGCCTATTGCGGCCTTGAATGGGATGAAGCCTGCCTGTCTCCCGAGGCGGGTAATGGCATTGTGCGCACGGCCTCGGTCACGCAGGTACGCGCGCCGATCAATCGGACGGGGCTGGACCGCTGGAAAAACTATGCCAGTGAGTTGACGCCATTGTGTGAAGCTTTGGAGGCAGATTGGCTGGCCTCTTGGGAGGCAACCGATGCTGCAGGATCGGATCCAGCACCGGCCAGAGCACGCCAGGCTTCATAATGGCTTAGATAGACCTGCCAGTTGAGCTCTTGTAAGAAATGCGACCGTCAGAGTCGATCTTCCACCGGCCCCTTAACCTCTGACAGATGCAGGCCAATGCCGCGATCTTTCAAGAGGTGATTGATGGCTTCGAGGCTTTCGAGAGCTGAAAAATCGACCTCGTCCACAGCTGAAAAGATAAGGACGACATCGTGCATCTCGGGGTCGCGGGCCAGACGGTCTTCTGTCATATACTGCCAGAAGCGAGCATTGACGAAATACAGGCTTTCATCCACGCGCAGGCTCAAAAGACCCGGTGCAGTATCATCCTTGTGGCGCAGGGCGTTGCGGAAATGCTGCGCACCCGGCATCAGCCCGACCTCGGCCACATGAGGTTTTGACGTGGCCATCAGATGCGGCAGGAACGACAGGGTAACCCCTGCTGCAACGCCAGTTTCAACCCCCATGACCAATGTCAGCACGATCATCACCAGAACGGCGGAAAAGTCGCGCAACGTATAGCGCCAGGTCCGGCGAAGAACCGACAGGTCGACAAGGCTCAGCACGGCAACAATGATCGTGGCAGCCAGGGTTGCCTTCGGCAGAAAATAGACCAATGGGGTCAGGGCCACTGCTGCGACCGCCAGGCAGACGGCCGTGAATGCTCAGGCTGCGGGCGTGGCAACGCCAGCATCAAAGTTCACGACCGATCGGGAAAATCCGCCCGTGACCGGAAATCCGCCTGAAAAGGCTGCGCCAAGATTGGCCATTCCCAAGCCGATTAGTTCCTGATCCGGATCAACAGACACCGATTCGACAAATCTGATGAGGGAAATGAGAAGCGCGGGCATTAGCAACTGATGGATAAGATCAGGCGCAAAACTTGGCGGTGTAAAAGGTGGCAGGCTTTGAGGCACCGTGCCGACGATATCCACGCCCCGCGTATCAAGGCCAAAACCAACTACGGCCAACGTCGTTGCAATCACCGCAAAAACGGGCCCGACCGCCAGCGCGCGACTGGTGCCAAAAACCGCATATAGCAAGATTGGCACGATCTAGGCATAGATTCCAGCCTCGGGAGGCAACCCCGCCAGCAAGGCATAGGCCAGCGACTGTGGGATCAGCATGATCGTCACGATCAATGCGGCCCGCAAATCCTATGTCAGCAGAGTGCGATTGTAATGACGCGCCCAATCCAGGATTGGGAAATAGGAAGACAAGGACGGAATCATGCGGACCTTTATGGTTTGCGAAAGCCCCGCCCAAACCAATTGAAGCCCAGACAGGAGCGGGTTAACTGCTACCTGAGCACAACAAATTCCGTTTTTAATATGTACTGTCACCCTTCCGCGTAGTTGGCCGAGCATGGTCAACGGATCTTTTCCAGTATGATGGATGGTGAAAATGCGCAGCTCTGGGAAAAAGAAAGATCCCACCGCCAAAAAAACAACGATGGCTGCGATCGCTTGAACCACGCGGGCCAGCCACGATCCGCTATTGAAGCGATTGTCCTGCTTAATCGGCCGAAGGGTCCGACTATATTTGGCAAAATCCTCATCTGACGACAATTTGTAAATCAGACATTAACCAATTTTCCACGGGTACCTATCAGAGAACTGGCTTCCAGCAAAGTGATCTAGATCATACAAGCCGCAACTAACGATTGTGCGACGTTTGCCATTCAAGTTTTTGAGACCCTTGGACGCAAGTCAAAAGGCCGC
>JABSSB010000313.1 GCA_013214715.1 Paracoccaceae bacterium
GGGGCCGCCAAGCTGGCTGAAATCTCCACTGGCGACCATGCCCAACAAAAGCTGATCGTGTGGGGGCCGCACGGCGCCAGCGCCCTCGAAACCCCGCATCCCGTTCTCATTTTTGTCCATGGCGGCAGCTGGGCCAATGGCGATCCGGCCGATTACGGCTTCATCGCCCGCGCCTTTGTGCAAGAGGGTTTTGTTGTCGTTCTTGCCGGCTACCGCCTAGGCGACGAGGGGCGCTATCCCGCCATGCTGGACGACACCGCCACCGCGATCGCCTGGACCCATGGCAATATTGCAGAATTTGGCGGCGATCCGAACCGGATCGTTGTGGTGGGCCATTCGGCCGGCGCGTATAATGTGGTGCAAACCGCGCTGGAGGACCAATGGCTGGCGCGCCGGGGGCTGGAGCGCGGCATCATTTCCGGCGTCATCGGCCTGTCGGGTCCGTATGATTTCGCCCCGTTCATCAGCCCCTCGACCATCGCCACTTTCGGCCATGTCGACGACCCCGCCGCAACCCAGCCGATCACCCATGTCCGCGCCGATGCCCCGCACATGCTGTTGGTGCATGGATCGGATGACACTCTGGTGCGCCCGCGCAACAGCGCGGTGTTCGCCGACGCATTGAATGCGGCCGGGGGCCATGCGCTGTACTCCCCCATGGCGGGGATGGAACACAACACGCCATTGATACACCATGCAGCCCCCTGGCGCCGGAATGCCAAGATGATTGAGATGACCGCTGGCTTTGCCCATGCGGTGTTGCAGCCGGGCGATGCGCCGCAAACGGCGCCTAACAATGGCCTGCAATCCAGCCCATCACCTGCTTCACAGCCGAATTCGGAAGAAACTTCAGTTTCGGTTCAGGTCGAAACAGGCTAGCACGTGCGCACTATGCGACCCCGCTCCTCTCTTGCCGCATATTGTCTGGCTTTCATTGCGTTTCTTCTCTTGGCGACGCAGCCGCTCGCGGCGCAATCTGTGCTGCGCGATGCCGAGACGGAAGAATTGCTGCGCGATCTGGCCTATCCCCTGATTGAGGCGAGCGAGCTGGAGCCGGAAAATGTCGAGCTGGTGCTGATCAATGACCCCTCGATCAATGCCTTCGTTGCGGGCGGGCAAGTTGTCTACGTCCATGCCGGACTGCTCAATGCCGCTGAAAGCGCCAACGAAGTGCAAGGCGTGATCGCGCATGAATTGGGGCATATCACCGCGGGCCACGTGGTCCGCTTCAACGAACGCGCCAGCGAGGCGCAGGGGATTTCGATCCTTTCGCTTTTGCTCGGGGTGGGCGCGGTGCTGGCCGGTGCGGGCGATGTCGGCATGGGTGCGATTATGGCCGGCCAACGCGCCGCGATGGGCAGCTTCCTGGCTTTCAACCGCAATCAGGAGGCCGCGACCGATTTGGCCGGGGCGCGGTATTTGTCGGGTGCGGGGATCACCGGGCGCGGCATGTTGTCCTTCTTCTCCAAGCTGAGAAATCAGGAAATCCGGCGCGGCTTCAGCCAGGCCGATGACGCGGCATACACGCGCACCCACCCGCTGCCTGGCGACCGGATCCAGATTTTACGCGGTCTGCTCGAAAGCGATCCGGCATGGGACAAAGAGCCCGACCCGCAACTGCAGGAACGCTTCCTCGCTGTGCGCGCCAAGCTTTATGGCTATCTTGCCGAGCCCGAGCGCACATTGCAGCAATATCCAGACAATGACCAAAGCGTGCCCGCGCTCTATGCCCGTGCCTATGGCTATCACAAAGACGCGCAGGTGGATGCGGCGCTGGGAGAGGCGGACAAATTGCTCGCAACCGATCCTGACAATCCGTATTTTCTTGAGCTTAAGGGGCAGATTCTGCTCGAATCTGGGCGCCCGTATGACGCGCTGGTGCCGCTGCGCCGAGCGACTGATATTACGCGCAACCAGCCTCTCATCGCAGGGATCTTCGGGCATGCATTGATCGCCACCGAAGATGAAAGCAATTACGCCGAGGCCGAGCGCGTGCTGCGCTCAGCGGTCGCGCGCGACCGGCTCAACCCGTTTGCGTGGTATCAATTAGGGGTTGTTTATGCCGCGCGCGGCGATTTGCCCCGCGCCCGCCTCGCCAGCGCCGAACAGCAGGTGATGTTCCGTCAATACCCTGAAGCCTTGCGCAGTGCGCAGGCCGCTGAGGCCGGCCTTCCCACCGGGTCGCCCGATTGGATCAGAGCCCAGGATATCGCCCTGCAAGCGCGCGCCGAACTGGAACGTATTCGCGATTCTCGCTAAAAACAGTCGGACCTTATGGAAACCAATTTCAAACACACTTTGCTGACCGCGCTTTTAGCGCTCACCTTTGGCTTTTTGGGGGCCGCGGTGTGGTCTTATGCCGGGCTCGCGGATAACCGCACGCGC
>JABSSB010000314.1 GCA_013214715.1 Paracoccaceae bacterium
TTGGGCATGTCGTGATCAATCTCCCACTGGCCTTTGCGATCATTTACGCCTCAATCGGAGCACAGCAGCAAAACGCCGAACGCGCGGCACGCGATCTGGGCGCAACAGAGGCGCAGGTGATCCGCCTGATCACTGTGCCGATGCTGATGCCCGCGATTGCGGCTGCGTTCTTTCTGTCGGTGACCTTTTCCTGGGACGAATTCATCATCGCCTTCCTGCTCAGCCGGTTTGACGTAACCCTGCCGGTTGAGATCTGGTCGCTTTTGCGGTCCGGCCTCTCGCCGCGGCTCAATGCGATTGGTAGTCTGGTGTTTCTGGTCTCGGTCGCTGTGGTCCTGATCCTTGAACTTTTTGTCTTCCGGAGCCGCCGCACATGACCGCTGCCGTATCCATCGCCGGTTTGAACCATTGGTTTGGCCAGTTTCACGCGCTCAAAGATATCAATCTCGAGATTGCCGCCGGGGAATACATCACCCTGCTTGGGCCGTCGGGCTGCGGGAAAACCTCGCTGCTTTCGGTTCTGGGCGGGTTCATTGACCCCAGCGAGGGCCGCGTGACAATTGATGGGCGCGATGTGACCCGCGTTGCCCCTGCGAAACGTCCAACGACCACGATGTTTCAGGATTATGCTCTGTTTCCACATATGACATTGGCCGACAATGTGGGCTTTGGCCTGCGCATGGCAGGTGTCGGGCGGTCAAAGCGTCGGGCGCGGGCTGATGACATGCTGGCGCTTGTCGGGCTGGCAGACTCTGCCCGCAAACATCCGCATGAGCTTTCGGGCGGCCAACGCCAGCGCGTCGCACTGGCGCGGGCTTTGGCGGTAAAGCCGCAGGTGCTTCTGCTGGATGAACCTTTGGGCGCGCTTGATTTGAAACTGCGCCGTGCGATGCAGGACGAACTTAAGGCGATCCAAAGGCAGGTCGGCACGACCTTTGTTCATGTCACGCATGATCAGGAAGAAGCGATGGCCATCGCTGACCGGATCATCGTGATGAATGCGGGGCGGATCGAAGATCAAGGACCTCCTGCGCAGGTCTATCAACAGCCCGCATCGCTTTTTTCGGCCGATTTCATGGGTGAGATGAACCACATTCCCGCCAGAGCGGACGGCAATGGAGTTCAGACCCCCTTTGGCCTGCTACCGAGCGCGGCCGCATCGCACGGGACAAGTGTCGCCTGCATCCGTCCAGAAGCGCTGAGTCTGGGTGATGGCCCCGTCCGCATCGGCGCGGCGCAAGTGAAGGATGCAGCGTTTTTTGGCACCTATAGCCGCGTCCATGTCGTGCCCGACGCCGCCCCCGATCTGGTGCTGGTGGCCAATCTGCCGCCGAACGTTGTGCCCAAGCCCGGTACGCGACTGAACCTTGCGGCGCAGTCCGACGCTTTCCACATCTTTCCAATCGGAGACTGACCATGCAGCGCGCCCGCCCGGAAGACTGGTACCGTATTCGCAAACTCTCTGATGATGTCACCTTCATTGATGAGCCGTTCATTCAAGAATTCTATCGCTGCAACATCTGGCATGTCCGGGGGCGCGATCGTGACATGCTGGTCGATAGCGGTATGGGCGTCGTCAGCCTACGCGAATGGGTGCCCTTGGTGACCGAACGTGCCCTGACCGCTGTGGCCAGCCACACGCATTTCGACCATATCGGCTGTCACCACGAATTCGAAGACCGCGCCGTGCATCGGGCCGAGGCTGATATTCTGGCCGATCCAACCCGCGTGGCGACACTGGCCGACCCCTATGTGAGTGACGAGATTTTCGACACGCTGCCGCCAGCCCCCTACCGCTCGACGAGCTACGCCGTGCGCGCTGCCCCGGCCACCAGAGTGTTGGAGGACGGGGACATGATCGATCTGGGTGACAGGCATTTTGAAGTCATCCACACCCCCGGTCATTCCCCGGGCGGGATCGCCCTGTGGGAAGCCGCGACCGGTATCCTGTTTTCTGGCGACATAGTCTATGACGGCCCGCTGATCGAAGACACCTATCACGCCGATGCAGCGGATTATCACCGCTCGATGGTAAGGCTTTATGATCTGCCCGTCCGGGTCGTGCACGGGGGACATTTCCCCAGCTATGATGGTGACCGGCACCGCGCCATCATCAAAGCCTGGCTGGACGAAAAAGAGCGCGGCTAAAGCGGCAGACCGGTTAGCCGCGCCACCAGTTCGAGTGAATTGCGCGCCTCAAACTTGTCCAGAAGGCGTGCGCGATGCACGTCGACAGTGCGCGGTGAAATTCCCAGCTCTCGGGCAATTTCCTTGCTGGTCAGACCTTCAACCATCTTGGTCGCCACCTGCCTTTCACGTGGAGTCATCTCGGTCAGGGGACGGTGATCCGAGATATCCTCAAAACTCCACACC
>JABSSB010000315.1 GCA_013214715.1 Paracoccaceae bacterium
CAAGAAGGTGTGATAAGATTTGTTGACGACACTGGTACAGTCCACGTTGATTGGGACAATGGTAGAACCTTAGGATTAATTCCTAGAAAAGATTCGTTTGAAATTGTTTGATTAATAGCGATTGAGTTCCTAGCTCTGGAGGGGCTAGGTCCTCTTTTTTATTCTCATTTTTTTTAAAAAAGGTTAGGCTGGAGTCCACTCTTCCAGAGTTGGTATTACTCCCGGCCCGCTTTCTGAAGCTGTTTTTTAAAAGTGTGTTTTAGAATTATCCTGCATACTCATATCCCATTTTGTGAAGCCTTGAGGAATCAGCTGGACAAACTACCCAAAACTTACCATCACAACCTAACATTACTAAGCTTGGTTTAACTGTTCTTTTTGAATAGTTAAATGCTAAGGCTCTGTTTGAGAATCTAGTTGGCTCATATCTTAATCCTAATTGCTTTTTATATTTTCTTGTGTCCATTATTATTTGTTTTTGATATATCAAATATACAAAAACCGATTTAAAAAACCGGTTTTTGAAATGTTAAAGTTTTGTTAAAAATATTTTAGCAAAATATGTTTTAATTGAGCGTTGTTTAATTGATCCCAACTTTTTTCGCCAAATTCATTTTCGCATAATCCGTTTATATATTTAATTGGATTATGCTCGTAAGTAAATTCCTCAGCCTCTCGCTGATCTAAATTTATATAATCAGAGGTTAGGAATTTGATAAGGTTGGTTTTAGATTGGCTTTCTAAAGATACGTTTATGTGGCCATTCCAATGAGCTCTGCTTACATTTGTTATTTTTACCTCTAAGTGATGAGCTATCTCGATGAGGTTGTTGTTAATTTCAGTTAAGTCTAATTGTGCTACGTAAGATTTTTGTAAAAGCATATTTAATTATTTATTGTTTGATAAATCAAATATACAACCTTTTTTGACTTTATGAGTAGTTGTTCCGGACTTTAACAAAGCTTTAGCGTTTTAAAAATTCTTTGCTTGAAAGCTAAAAACTCTTTGGCTCATAATATACTGCCATCTTTTATCAGCCATATACATTCTCATACGCTCTTCACTAACACCATTTTTTATCCAAGTCTTTACTCTGCTTTTGCATAAAGATTTTAATATTCCTTTTTCCTGTGCTGTTGCGTTTACTTTAGTTGCCATAATTGTTTTTGTTTGATATATCAAATATACAAAAACCGATTTAAAAAACTGGGTTTTTAAAAAGCTTTAGTAAAACTTTAGCGTTTGATAGAACTGCAACAATAACCTTATAGGTATGTTGCTTTTTCAAAACCCGGATTTCTAAATCGCTGAGGTTTTGATAAACGGTTAGCTAAGGTATATACCAAAGAACCTTTTTATAGCCCGCTGAGGTTTTAGTATAGCTTCTTCATATAGCACATCCCTTTATATATTGTATAGGGCCTCTTTTCTGACCTCATCTTTTTTGTGAGGTATTTTCGGTCACTGTCTTTTAGGTATGGAGTTAAGGCACTCAATGAAGTGTTGAGGTCTATTGAGGTTCCTATTGGTTCCCTGTTCTCATCCAGTTCCATTGATATCCACATCCTCCGTGTATCCTTTCCGCCTGATGGCATAGTTTGTGTTTTAGATTGTGAATATACAAAATCGTTTTCTATTAATACTTAAAGAAACGCTAATTTTTTGATAAACGGTTAGCTAAGGTATATACCAAAGAACCTTTTTAGCCTTTTTCAAAGCCTGTTTTTTAGCTAAAATTATGCTAAAATTGCTTTTTATAGCCCCGGAGTCCGGAAAATTGACTATATTTACGTATACATAATTCAAAAAACGAGCTGTTTAAGCGGGCTGAGACCAACCACCGGGTCCGGGAGAGTAGACTCCAGCCTGCTTTTTTTAAAAAAAAGCAGGTATAGCAAGGCTTTTTTAGACTAAGATACTAAAAATAATTTTAAAAATTACTAAAATTATGCTAAAGTTTTTTTGCCCCTACGGTCGCAATAGGCTGGTTTTAAAGAGCTTTTAGGCAAGCACCTATATTGGAAGCCTGCTTTTTAAAAACAATGCGATAGGGGCTTCACCAGGTGCCTTAAACGCGATTTTCGACGGGCTTTTTCTCCCCGCTTTTTCTAAAC
>JABSSB010000316.1 GCA_013214715.1 Paracoccaceae bacterium
AGTTCGGGCAAGACGTCGTCCGGTTTTTCAATGCAGCCAATGGAAGGGAAGACATCGATCTCAGCGCGGTGAGCGCCATCAGGGTCGCGACCTCAGCCAGAACCACATGGAGCAGATGGTCGATGACGTCGTGATCCGGGGCGGCACCAACACCATCACGCTGGACGGTGTCGATATCAGCGACCTTGGCAAAAACGATTTCATTTTGTAGCCGATAGGCGCTAAGGCGCAGATCACCCGGCAAAATCCCAGCGCTGCAACACATCCCGCGCCCGCGCCATGTTGAGCGCGTTTTTGACATCCTTCTGCAGGTCCTTGCGGGTATGCTCTTCGGCTACGATCTTTTCCGAAAACCCGCAGGTTTCACAGGTGATGGCCTCGGAGGTCAATGAGGTTTCCCCCGATCCGCATTGCGGGCATCTGGCCAGAATGGCGTCGTTGAACATTGCTTTCCCCTTTCCGTGTGGACCGCAAGATAGGGTTCAGCCGGGCTGTGTCAGGGGGTTAGCTGCCGCGATAGGTTGAATAGCCAAAGGGCGACAGCAAAAGTGGCACGTGATAATGATCTTCCTCGCTCATGCCAAAGCGGATCGGCACCTGATCCAGAAAGAGCGGGTCCGCCCCGGCCTGACCACTGGCGCGCAGGTAATCGCCTGCGAAAAACACCAGCTCATATGTGCCGGTCTGAAACTGATCGGCGGGCAGGATCGGCGCATCGGTGCGGCCATCTGCATTGGTCACCATCTCGGCGATCTTGCGATGGTCGTTGCCTGTCACCTTGTAAAGCGCAATGGTCAGCCCCGCAGCCGGGCCGCCCCGGGCCGTGTCCAGAACATGGGTCGTCAGATATCCGCTCATCTCGGGCTCTCCTTTGTACCGACACTGCCTCAGGCGCGGGCAAGGCGCAAATACCACGCGATTTGACACTGCCTTCGGGCTTTTTTGAAAACCTCGGGTTTGAAATGCGCCGCCCGAGCGGGCAATGCTAGGCCCAAGCCAAGGAGAGCGCATATGACCCCCCGTTACCCCCGCGACCTGACCGGCCATGGCGCCACCCAGCCCGACGCAAACTGGCCCGGCGGTGCCAAAATTGCAGTGCAGATCGTGCTGAATTACGAAGAGGGCGGCGAGAATTGTCTGTTGCATGGCGATGCCGCGTCCGAGGCCTTCCTCTCCGAAATCGTCGGCGCCGCCGCATGGGAGGGGCAGCGGCATTGGAATATGGAATCGATCTATGAATACGGCGCCCGCGCCGGGTTCTGGCGGCTGCACAGGATGCTGCGCGACCTGCCCATCACAGTCTATGGCGTAGCCACGGCGCTCGCGCGCAACCCAGACCAGACCGCCGCCATGCAGGATGCGGGCTGGGAGATTGCCAGCCACGGGCTGAAATGGATCGAACACAAAGACATGCCCGAGGAGGAGGAACGCGCCCAGATCCGCGAAGCCATCCGCCTGCATACCGAAGTCACCGGGGCTGCGCCGCGTGGCTGGTATACCGGGCGCTGCTCAATGAACACGGTTCGATTGGCGGCGGAAGAAGGTGATCTGGCCTATATCGCTGACAGCTATGCTGATGATCTGCCCTATTGGGACCGGATCGGCGACAAAGACCAGCTGATCGTGCCCTATACACTCGACTGCAATGACATGCGCTTTGCCACGCCGCAGGGGTTCAACTCAGGCGATCAGTTTTTTGCCTATCTGCGCGACACTTTCGACATGCTTTATGCCGAAGGGCAGGCGGGCGCCCCCAAGATGATGTCGATCGGGCTGCATTGCCGCCTTGTCGGACGTCCGGGCCGGGCGCTGGCGCTGAAACGCTTTCTCGATCACATGGCGGCGCATCCCGATGTCTGGGTCGCGACGCGCGAGCAGATCGCCGATCACTGGGCCGCCACTCACCCGCCACTGGCGCGAGCGCGCCCGTCCCAGATGACGCGCGATGACTTTGTCGCCGCCTATGGCGGGATTTTCGAACATTCCGCCTGGATCGCCGAAGGCGCCTATGATCTTGAACTGGGTCCTGCCCATGACAGCGCAGGCGGGCTGCATAACGCGCTGGCACGGGTGTTTCGCAGCGCGTCCGAGGATCAACGCCTCGGCGTGTTGCGCGCCCATCCCGATCTGGCCGGAAAGCTCGCCGCCGCCAAACGGCTGACCACTGAGAGCACAGCCGAACAGGCCAGTGCCGGGCTGGATGCTTTGACAGATGAAGACCGCGCCCGCTTCACCGAGCTCAACAGCCGCTATACCGAAACATTCGGCTTTCCCTTCATCATCGCCGTGCGCGATCATGACAAATCGGGCATCCTCGCCGCCTTTGAACGCCGCATCGCGCA
>JABSSB010000317.1 GCA_013214715.1 Paracoccaceae bacterium
GCGGCAGGATGGTAAAGCTTAGGCGCGCATCACCCCCGTCACCCCCGCTCCGCACCACTTTGGTCAGCCTTATAAGGTGGGCAGCGCACCTAAAACACCGCATGGGCGCCACGGTCATCGGGGCGGTCGTTTTGCACGAGGTCGCGGTAGTGATCAGCAAGCGTGTCTGATCCGAATTCAGGCGTGGCCTGCGCGTCATAGCTTTGTGTGTGGTGATCCCAGACCAACATGGATTCAGTCGCGTAATAGCGCCCTATCTTTGCAAGCTCTGCCTTGGCTCGCGCTGATCTGGAGATCAATCCCAGCCCGGAGATCAGGGCGATGATAAAGCTGAGAATGGCCGGAGGCACGTGACGGAATTTGGGTGGCAGGCCCAGCGCTTTGAACAATAGCTGCCCCTGCTCCAGCGGCGTCAGCGCCGGGCCGGGGCCGCCAATGGGCAAGATCTGCCCGGTCGTCTCTGGCCGGGTCAGGCAACCCACCATGAACCGAGCGAGATCGGCATCACTGATCGGCTTGCAGGCCGTCAGCGCGCCATCGCCGAAGACCAGAAAGGGTTTCCCCGCCTTCAAACGAGCCACTTGGCCCGAGAGGGATTTGAAGAATGCTGTCGGGCGCACAATTGTCCAATCCAGGGGGGCGGCCTGCAACTCTGCCTCGAAGGCCAGTTTCGCCTGCTGAAACGCCAGCTTCGGCTTTTGCACGCAGATCGCCGACAGCAAGACAAAACGCGGCACCCCAGCCTGCAGCGCCGCGGTCAAAACCCGGCTATTGAGCGCATGATCCACGGCCCAGGCATCTTCGGGCGCGCCGCTGCGCGAGGCGAGGCAAGAGATCACGGCGTCACAGGGATATTCTGACAGGAGACTGCTCAGGGCGTCGGACGTGAAGTCACAGGGGATCCCGGCCGCCTTTGACCCCGCGCGGATCGGGGCGATTACGTCATGCCCGGTCCGGACCAGTTCCGCCAGAACCGCCCGGCCTATCGAGCCGGTCGCGCCCAGCAGCATCACGCGGCCTGCAGTTTTGGGTACGGCCTGCGTCATCAGGGGCGCAGGGTTTCGATGTCTTCGGGATCAACAGTCAGGCTGATCCGGTCGCTGAGCGCCAGCAAGAGCCGTTCGCCCAGCGTCAGGCCATTATAGCCTGCCACCGCCTTGCGGGCCAAAGCCGGATCATCGGTGATCAACCCGTCCACACCCAAAAGCAGCATCCGCGCGATCGTCACGGGATCATTTACAGTCCACGCATAGACATCCTTGCCCGAGGCTTCGGCCCGCTGGACCAGACGCCCGCTGATCGAGGCCTGATTGAGCGCGAGGAAATCGCCCTCCAACCCGCTGAGATCCCCGATCGAGGTTGCCGCGAGAACACCAACCCGCCAATCGGGACGCAGAGCCCGCATCTTTTGCACCGCCGGGTATTTCAGGGACATAATCGCCACCTGATCGACCATGCCCATCTCTTCGACGATCTCGGCCACACGCTCTTCCAGCTTTTGATCATGGCCGTAATATTTCAACTCGATCAGCACACGGGCCTGATCCCGCGCGGCCTCTAACACGTCGCGCAGGGTGGGCACGCGTTCATCAGCAAAGGAGGGGTCGAACCAGCTGCCAATGTCGATCTCGGCCAGCTCTGCCGCTGTCACATCCCAGACCTTGGTCGCCACGCCCGCGGCTTTCATGAAATCGCTGTCATGGGCAACGATCACCTCGCCTTCGGCGCTTTCCTGAACGTCGATTTCGATCCAGTCCGTGGCATCCGCAATTGCCCGCCGAACAGAGGCGAGCGTGTTTTCAGGCGCCTCAGCCGCCGCGCCGCGATGCGCGATGATCTGCGCCTCGGCCTCCTGGCTCAGACGTTCGGCAAAGATCGCGCCGGTGCCCAGCCCCGCAATGCTCAGCACTGCAACCGTGAGCAGGATCGCGCGGTCCCAAAAGCCGGTTTCTTCCTTGGCCGACAGCTCAGCCATGTCATAAAGCGGCTCGCGCGGGGCGACTGCGCGCCGAAATTCGGCATGGAGAACTCCGGCCAAAGCACCGTTTGACACCGCCGTGACAACTGCATTCAACGCGCCAAAGATCAGCCCGCTTAGCGCCAATGCCGCCACCAGCAGGCGCAGGCTGTCAACCTCCCACCCGGTGATAAATTCGATCGCAAAGACGCCGCCCGCCCCGACCAGACCCGCCAGCACAAAACGCACCAACCCCCAGATGACAAGCCGCGCAATCAGGCCCAGGCGGTGCCCACCCATGGCCGATTTGCTTTTGGCAAAGGCCTGCGCCGCCGGGGTTTCGTCCAACAGCACCAGATGCAACGCAACGGCCCAATTGCT
>JABSSB010000318.1 GCA_013214715.1 Paracoccaceae bacterium
CGCGCCGCGCGCTGTTTTCTGGAAGGCCGTTTGATCCTGTGACATTTGCAAGGGAGGTATGGACGTGATCCGAGCATGTCCTATGACAAGACCGTGCAGATCAAAAGCGTCGGTGTCGATCCACTGGACAGCAATGGTATCCCGACGATCACGATCTACGACCTGCCCGACACTCTGATGCATGGTAATATCTATGGCATTGCCTTCAACGCCGAGGACAACGCCGTCTATTCGCTGAAGGCCCGCAGCGAAAAACGGCGGCGACGATCAGATCGTGAAGCTGGATATGTCCGAGATCGGCACTGGCGGCGCGCCAACGGGTGAGACCAAGGCGATTGACACAGCGCTTGTCGATGGCGATTTGGTCGTCATGGCGCCCGGCGGCGGCAAAGACATGGTCCATGATTTCGACGCCGCGCATGATCAGGTCGATCTGTCGGCCGATGGGCTGGATTATCGGCAGAGTGGCGCGCAGCTACTGAAATCGGTCTCGCCCGATGATCTGGATGAAAGCAATTTCGCCCTGTGATCCGCGGTACACCCTGACAGGACCCGGTCCAGCGCCTGTGCCGAGCCGGGCCGGGCCGGGCCGGTAGAATCTGCAAGGCCTATTATGTCCGTGTCTCCTTTGGTTTTCAGCCAGTTGCAACGCCTGGTCCTGCCACGTGTGGCGCTGGGGGCTTATCTGGTGGTGCTGGGCAACCTGTCGCCGGGCATGATGATCGTACTTCGCTCATCACCTCAAAGGCGCTGTTCACGGTCAAGGCCGGGCTGTCGGGCCTGCCAATGCTGCGCAGCGCCTGGGCGGCGGCCCAAAGGCTCAGCGTGGCGGGGCCTTTGGTGCAAGGAGATTGGTTTGATTTGCAGGAATTCGACTGGCGGCTGCGGGCCACCGGGCTGATCTGCCCCAGTGGCGGGGGCGCGCTGCCGCGTCTGGACCGGATCAATTTTGTGCTGAAAGCGGGGCAGTGCATGGCTATTGTCGGCGCTAGCGGGTCGGCCAAGACCACCCTGCTCGAAGAGATGGCCGGGCTCGCGCCGGCACTTATGGGGGTGGTGTTTCTGGATGACATCGACCTGCATAGGCTCACGCCCGCCAGCCACGCGGCCACGCGCGTTCTAACTCAATCTGCGTTGTCTGGTGCGCGACGCGCCAAACACCCTGCTCGCTGTCACGGGCGAACATCAGCTTTTTGACATGCTATCGCAGTTGAAGACGCTGGGCGTGACCATGGCTAGGGCGTTGCATCGTTCGGGTGTGATCGGCCTTGCGGATAAGGTGATGGGCCGTATGGCGATTGGCAAACCTTGCTTGCAGATTGCAATGGTCCCGGCCTCAATGGGCGATCTGACTGCCTGGATCGGGGCGCAATTCACCCGCGCGGGGGATAAGGCGTGTGCTCAGACAACGATTCTAGTGGTGACCGAGATGGTCAACATCGCGCTGGCCAATGGCCCGTCACATCAGCCCCGCAAAGCGCCCCTTGCCTATGCCTTCCAAAGCGACATCGCCTGCCAACTGCGCCTGTCCGAGCCGCCCATCACATCGATGGTCAACGACGCATTTCAGGATGCCTGAGCACATTGGCAGTAGTCAAAAACCCGCGGGCCCTTGCAGCTG
This sequence comes from Paracoccaceae bacterium, assembly GCA_013214715.1. Taxonomy (GTDB): domain Bacteria; phylum Pseudomonadota; class Alphaproteobacteria; order Rhodobacterales; family Rhodobacteraceae; genus JABSSB01. Next base: position 1,622 of record JABSSB010000318.1, read on the forward strand.
CCCATAGCCGACACTAAGATTCTATTAAGCCTATTCGGGCTATGATCTCCGGTAACTCAAGATAACAGGCATACAGACATGGTCGATCCGCGCGAAACCTACATGAACCTCGTCCCAATGGTGGTCGAGCAGACATCGCGCGGGGAACGCGCATATGACATCTTTTCGCGCCTTCTGAAGGAGCGGATCATTTTCATCAACGGCCCGATCCATGACGGCATGTCGCATCTTGTGGTGGCGCAGCTGCTGCATCTTGAGGCTGAGAACCCCAAAAAAGAGATTTCGATCTATATCAACTCGCCCGGCGGTGTCGTGACCTCGGGCCTGTCGATCTATGACACGATGCAGTATATCCGGCCCAAAGTGTCGACATTGTGCATCGGGCAGGCGGCTTCGATGGGGTCGCTGCTGCTGGTCGGGGGTGAGGCCGGGATGCGCTTTTCCCTGCCCAATAGCCGCATCATGGTGCATCAGCCATCGGGTGGCTTCCAGGGCCAGGCGTCGGACATCATGATCCACGCGCAGGAAACCCAGAAAATCAAGGACCGGTTGAACGAGATTTACGTCAAACATACCGGTCAAAGCGTCGAGGCGGTTGAAAAAGCGCTGGACCGTGACAATTTCATGAGCCCTGAAGAAGCCAAAGCATGGGGCCATATCGACGAGATCGTTGAAAATCGCTCAGTGAGTGAAGAAGAGGCATAGGCGCAGAA
>JABSSB010000319.1 GCA_013214715.1 Paracoccaceae bacterium
TTTCTACGTGGGGTTCTTGGAAGAAGGCGAAACCCTGTCGCTGATGGATATTGGCGGGCTGTTCATTGGCGGCTTTTCCGAAGTGCAGGGCCTCGATATGGCGATGAGCATCGAAACGGTGATGGAAGGCGGGGTGAACGACCGCGTTCACCGGCTTCCCGGTCGGATCGAAATGGCCAACCTGACCCTGACCAAAGGTGTCGGCTTCACCGATGATCTGTGGAACTGGGTCGAGGCCTGGCAAAAGGGCGAAGCGCTGCGGAAATCGGTTTTCATCCTGCTGGCGAATTCGATGAAAATCCCGCTGAAAATCTGGGCCGCCGAACGCTGTCTGCCGGTGCGCTACACCGGACCTAGCCTGAATGCCAGTCAATCGGCGCTTGCGATCGAAAAGCTCGAACTGGCGCCTGAAAAACTCACCCTGCTGCTGTCGACCGGGGACGCTATCGAAGGTGTCACCGAGGCTGTTGGCTCGGTGTTCTGAGGGAGGGTGTGACATGGCCGAAATCCGGATTGGAGACCTGACCAGCTCGATCGAGGTGACCGATACCGATTCGCTGCTTTCGCCCCGAGTTTTGGCGCAGATCGTGCAAGCCGTGATCGAAGAAACCGAACGGCGTGAGAGGGACGCGCAAAGCCGCGACGCCCAGACCCGCATAGGTGATGGCGGAGGGCGTCGATGAACCCTCTGGCGGATCTCACCAAGGCGCTACGCCCGGCGATGAAAGAGCTGGGCAAGCTATCCTTCCAGCGCATTGACGCCAAAGGCACGCCTTATGGCGATACGCTGTCGGTTCAGTTTAACCCGACCGAGCTCTCCTTCGCCAAAACCGCGCAATTTGCTGATATCGCGATCCCCGGCCTGCCGATGACGATCAGCCAGTTCGTGCGCGGCAATGCAGAAACGCTGAGCCTTGAGTTGTTGTTTGACGGGACCGAGGGCGGCATGGGCGAAGACACGCCCGGCGTTACAGAAGATGTGAACCAATTCCACAAATTCGTGCAGATCGATGGCGACCGTCACGCTCCGCCGCTGGTGCGGATCAGCTGGGGCGCGCATTTTCCGGGCAATGCCTATGCCAATGGCATGGAGCCCGAAGGGCATTTTGATGCCCAAGTGCTGAGCGTAGGGCGCAAATTCACGCTGTTTGCCCCTGATGGTGCGCCCCTGCGGGCTGTGGTCAGCCTGTCGCTGAAAGAATATGTTTCGCTCTCACAGCAGATTGCCAAGGTCAATTACCGCTCGCCCGATCATACGCGCACGCATGTGGTGCAAGAGGGCGAAACCCTGCCGCTTATCGCACATGAAGCCTACGGCGATGGCCGTAAATGGCGGGTAATCGCGGATCACAACGGTATTGCCGATATCCGCTCCATCGCGCCGGGCACGGTTCTCAGCCTTCCGCCCACCACCGGCCCCATGGGTGCGCGATGACCGGGTTTCAGGCGATAGAAGAGTTTTCGACCTTTCAGGTGCCCGATTTCGATATTGCGATCGAAGGCGCCCCGCCGGACAGCCGCCTGCGCTTTGACGTGATCGATGTCAGCTATTCCGATGCGTTGGGGGCCTTTGACAGTTTCGAATTCAGCCTGCTCGACTGGGATCCGGTTCAGTTGGAGCCTGTCTATTCCTCGCCGTGGGATGGCGCGGGCAAATTGAAGAACTATTCCAGCGCCACTGGCGGCGGTCCGATCCCGGTATTGGAACCCGGCACGGTGGTCAGCCTGTGGATGTATTACCGCGACAAGGGGCAGGGCGATCCTGTCGGGATGGAGCCGCACCTGATGCTGCGCGGGCGGGTTGTGTCGCTCTCGACCTCGTTCCCGGCGTCGGGCGTGCCGGTGGCCAAGGTGCGCGTGGTGTCGCCATTGGCGTGGTTGGGGCGGCAGAAGCTGACCGGGAAATCCACCGGCGGTCTGATCGACATGATCTCCGAGGTGTGCAGCCAGATCGGCCTGTCGCTCGACCTGTCTGGGGTGCCATCCGAAATCCTGACAGCAGAAAGTGGCTTGGACGCGCCCGAGCTTGATCTGGACAAGAAAGACGCCAACACCGTCCTGAAAGACGCAATCACCAGGCTGGGGCTGAACAGCCATGTGACTTATGACGCGATCTCGCAGACGGAAACCCTGGTGCTGGCTGCACCGCCGGATTTCAAGCTGTCTCTGACCTGGGGCCGCACGCTGACCAGCTTCAACCCGGTTGTGACCACTACGGGCCTGTCGAAATCGGTGAAGATCACCGTCGAGGACCCGCAAGGCAGCACGCCGGACGAGCAGCGGTTCGAGGTACAAAAAAGCTGGGACGATCTGCCG
>JABSSB010000032.1 GCA_013214715.1 Paracoccaceae bacterium
CGAGCCCCGGATACCGCGTGATCACCCGATTATCCTCGGCCAGCCCTTGGGCAATGGCCAGCGCGCTGTCAGCCCGATCGGGGCATGGTCAAAGGCCAAAAGGTTCAGATCGTGTGTCACGGCGCATTACGTAATTCTACCGATCCCCTTTTCGCATGCGCGCCGATACACTGCAATCAACGCTAGGGAGGCACAGATGGACGCAAAGATTGTAGGCTGGGGACATACCCCCTTTGGCGCGCTCGAGATGGGTTTGGAAGACTTGATCCAGGCCGCCGCGGCAGAGGCGATAGACACCGCCGGGATAGACCCGGCTGAGATTGATGGGATCTGGCTGGGCCATTTCAACAGCGGCATGGTGCCGGACGCATTTGCTTCGTCTCTCGTTTTGGGTCTGGATGACAGCCTGCGCTTTACCCCGGCGACACGGGTTGAAAATGCCTGCGCGTCCGGTTCCGCGGCGGTCTACGCGGCACGCGACGCGATCCGGGCGGGGTCTGCCAAAACGGTGCTCGCCATCGGGGTCGAGAAGATGACCACGCTTGACACCAAGGGCGTGACCAAGGCGCTGGCTGGTGCCTCCTATCAAGGCGAAGAGGCGGGCGTGAGCTTTCCGCAGATTTTTGGTTGTATCGCGGATGGGTATTTCCAACGCTTTGGCAATCAGTCTGACACGCTCGCACGGATTGCTGTGAAGAACCACGCGAATGCGATGTCCAACCCGTTGGCGCAGATGCAGCGGGAGGTCAGTTTTGAGTTTTGCAACACACCAAGTGACAAGAACCCGCTGATCGCGCCGCCGTTGCGGCTCACGGATTGCTCGCTGATCTCAGATGGTGCGGCTGCTCTGGTGATGGTGGCAGAGGACCGCGACGGCTTTGACCATGCCGCAGGCTTTCGTGCGGCACGCCAGGTCAATGACCGCCTGCCCATGTCCGGGCGCGACATGACGCAACTTTCCGCTGCGGCGCGGGCTTTTGCCTTGGCTTATGATGAGGCCGGCATCATCGCCAAGGATCTCGATCTGGCCGAAGTGCATGATTGCTTCACCATTGCCGAGTTGATGATTTACGAGGCAATGGGCCTGACCCCGGTGGGACAGGGCGCGCGCGCTGTGGCCGATGGCACGATCCTATCAGACGGTGCGTTACCGGTGAACCTGTCTGGCGGGCTGAAGGCCAAAGGTCATCCGGTTGGCGCGACAGGCGTGTCGATGCATGTGCTGGCGGCCCAGCAGGTGACAGGGCAGGCAGGTGCATTGCAAAAAGACGGGGCCGAACTGGCCGCCGTGTTCAATATGGGCGGCTCGGGCGTGGCCAATTATTGTTCGATCCTTGAGGCGCGGACATGAACCCGGCCGAATGGCTGCATCGGACCGCGCAGCGTGAGGCTTCACGCCAGGCGCTGTTCACCGGTGAGACCCTGCAGGCCGACTATGCCGGGTTTCGCGATGCTGCGGCCAGATTAGGCGCGGGGCTTGCTGCCAAAGGTATTGTCAAAGGGGACCGTGTGGCGGTCTTCATGAGCAACCGGGTCGAATATCTTATCGCGCTCTATGGCATCTGGTTCACCGGGGCCGCAGCTGTGCCTATCAACGCCAAACTGCACACGAAAGAGGCCGATTGGATCATCGAAAATGCCGAAGCAAAGCTGACGCTGAGCGATGGTAAACTGGCCGCTGAACTCGCCCGTCCCGCCATTTCGGTAGATGATGCAACGTGGCAAAGCCTGTTGGAGTCCTCGCCAATCGCGCGCCCCGCTATCATGGACAGCGGCGACATGGCTTGGTTGTTCTACACGTCCGGTACTACGGGTAAACCCAAGGGAGTGCTGATCAGCTGTGGCAATATCGCGTCGATGACGATGAGCTATTTTGTCGATGTTGACGACGTGTTTGCCGAGGATGCGATCCTTTACGCGGCTCCGATGTCGCATGGGGCGGGGATCTACAATTTCATGCATGTCATCCGCGGTGCCCGGCATGTCGTGCCAGTGTCCGGCGGGTTCGATCCGGCTGAAATCCTGACTTTGGGGCGGTCCATCGGCAGTATCTCGATGTTTGCAGCCCCGACGATGGTACGGCGTCTGGTGGATCACGCCAAGGCAACAGGACAGACCGGAGAGGGGCTGCGGACCATAACCTATGCCGGTGGCCCGATGTATGAGACCGATATCCTGGATGCGGTCGAAGTCATGGGGCCCCGTTTCGTGCAGGTCTATGGACAAGGGGAATGCCCTATGGGCATCACCGCGCTGCCCCGTTCAGATGTCGCAGATCGTGCCCATCCCAACTGGCGGTCGCGGCTGAATTCGGTGGGTAAGGCGCAAAGCGCGGTTCTGGTGCGGATACTGGACGCGGATGGTGCAGAATGCCCGCCGGGCGAAACTGGCGAAATCGCCGTGCGGGGCGATACGGTCATGTCCGGTTATTGGCGCAACCCAGACGCCACTGCAAAAACCGTTGTCGATGGTTGGCTCTGGACCGGGGATATGGGCTCCATCGACGCTGATGGCTATGTCACCATGCAGGACCGGTCCAAGGACATGATCATCTCGGGCGGATCCAACATCTACCCCCGCGAGGTCGAGGAGGTGCTGCTGTCGCATCCCGATGTGTCTGAGGTCGCCGTGGTTGGACGTCCGCATCCCGATTGGGGCGAAGAGGTGGTGGCTTTTGTCGTGGGCTCAGCCCCGTCAAAGGCGCTTGACCAATTGTGTCTGGATCAGATCGCCCGCTTCAAACGGCCCAAGGATTACATCGCTGTCCCCGATCTGCCCAAAAACAACTATGGCAAAGTTCTCAAGACTGACCTGCGCGCGCGCTTGAAGGAGGCGCCAGAGACATGACGGATCTCACAAGGAAAACAGCGCTCGTCACGGGGGCTGTGCAGGGTATTGGTCTTGCCATTGCCAAAGCGCTGGCCCGCGCGGCGGCGCATGGTGGCGACCGGACCGCCGGGATTGCCGATCTGCTGTCCGAAAAGCAGCCATCGCGCGGCACCTTGGCCCCTCTGAAATCGGGGCGCTGGCGCTGTTGCTCTGCGCGAAAGAGGGCCATAATCTGACTGGCGCGTCGATCCCCATTGATGGTGGCTGGACCGCGCAATAACCAGCGTTAGGGCCCCATCACGATGATATCCTGCGTGGTTTTACGCAGGATATCGCTGATATCTTTGGCAAGGCTGCGATATTCATCCTCCAGCGCGGTGCCGCGCCGCCAGACCATGCCGATGGTCCGGCTGGGCGCCCGGTTGCGGAACGGGATGGCGACCACGGCATCGCGCGCGCGCACCTCCGACCGGACGTAAAGCGACGGCATCAGCGAAATCCCCATACCCATGCCGACCATCTGGCGCAATGTGTCCAGACTGGTGCCTTCAAAATCATACGACAGGATCGCGCCGTGATCGTCGCAGAGGTTGCGCACGATCTCATACAGCCTGTGACCTTGTTCAAGCGACAAGATCGTTTCTCCGCGCAGCATTTCAGGGTCGATTGCCTCTTGCCGAGCGAGCGGATGATCACGCGAGACCACAGCCAGCAATGGTTCGCGCAGCATCGAAATCGCCTCATAGTCTTTGCGACCGACAGGCAAGGGAAAGAGCAACAGATCCAACGCCCCCTCGCCCAGCATGTGCAACAAACTGTCTGGCATGCCTTCGCGAATATAGAGTGCCAGGCCGGGATGACGGTCATGCAGGTCCGAGACCACAAATGGCAATAGATAAGACCCCGAGGATTGCACCACACCCACGCGGATCGTGCGCTCCATCCGGTCACCCCGGGATGCAGTGACTGCGCGGATTTCTTCCACATCGCTAAGGACCCGGCGGGCCAGCTTGTAGACACGTTCTCCCATCGGCGTGACGATGACACTGTTGCGTGTGCGTTCGATCAGGGGCGTGCCGAGCTTGGACTCCAACTCTTTCAACTGCACGCTCAGGGTCGGTTGGGTGACGTTGCAAGCCTCTGCCGCGCGGCGAAAATGCAGCATGTCGGCAAGGCTGACGAAATATCGCAACTGTTGCAAAGTAGGCATGTGAAGAGCTCTTGATAGCTAATTTCTATCAGTATGCAGGTTAAAATTGATTGGCTCAATGCCGGATGGCACCCCATCTGAAATCGCAGGAGTGAAGTCTATGCAGCGTTTTTGGAACATACTGGTTGTGTGCAACGGGGATGAATCCGACCGTCGCAACCTGGACCGCATCGCAGACCTTGCCGATCGCAACCGCGCGAAAGTCACCTTGTTTCGGGTTGTCGGGACATCCACCACAGAACTGGCCCAGTTTTTCAACCTTTTGCCAGGGCTGGGGGGCGACGCGCTGGCCGATGACGTCATGGCCGAACATCGCGCGCATATCGAAGCACTGGCGGCCCAGCTACGCGACTGCGGCATGGACGTAGAGTTGGACATCACCTCTGGCACCGACTTCATCGAAGTGATCCGCCGTGTTCTGCGCCAAAGTCATGATCTGGTGACAAAAATGATCGCGCCGGGGGACAGGTCGTCCTTCCCGCCCAGTCAGGACATGCATTTGATGCGGAAATGTCCTTGCCCGGTTTGGATTTTCAATACGGCCAGCGACATCATCCCGCGCCGTATCCTGGCCGCGATCCATCCTGATCCGACCCACCCCGAACAGAATCAGCTGATCATGCAACTGGCGACTTCCATGGCCGCGTGGTCCGATGCGCGTCTGGATGTGATGTCCGTCCGGCGCCTGCCGGAAGAACCGATGCTGCATCACTGCCGGATCAAGCGACCGACCGCAGAAGTGGATGCGCTGGTCGAGCAGATGCGCCCGAAATCAGCAGCCAAGCTGACCGCCCCGATGGACGGCTTTCCCGAAGTTCAGGATCGTATGCGGATGGTGAATATCAAAGGCCTCGCCTCAGATCAGGTTGTGGATCACGTGACCACGGATCAGATCGGTCTGGTGATCATGAGCACCTTGTCACGCACCGGCGTGGCGGGGCTGTGGATCGGGAATACGGCCGAAACAGTGTTGTCACAGGTGTGCTGTTCCGTCATGGCAGTTAAGCCAGAGGGGTTCGTGTCACCTGTGACACTAGACGAAGGGGTTTCTTAATGGCGGCAGCAGCACCCACCAGCCGCGGTCATGGGCTATTGGGCTATGGTCCAACGGCTTTGGCTCTTGCGCTTTTCATTTGGTTTCTGGGCTTCCTGCCTGTGGTCTCAGCTGGGCAAGCCGCAAGCTGGGCCGTGCCGTGGATACCCGTGCTCGGGATTGATCTGGCCTTTCGGATTGATGGGCTGTCGCTGACCTTTGCTTTGCTGATCAGTGGCATCGGCACCTTGGTTTTGCTCTATGCCAATAGCTATCTGACAGGTGATCCACAGTTCGACCGATTTGTGCTGTTCCTGACCTCCTTCATGCTGGCCATGTTGGGGTTGGTGCTGGCTGATGATCTGATCGTTTTATTTGTCTTTTGGGAACTGACGACGATCACATCTTACCTGCTTATCGGCTATGGCCATGACAGCGAAAAAAGCCGCCGCAACGCGCTTCAGGCGCTGTTTTTGACCGGAGCGGGCGCGTTGGCGTTTTTGGCCGGCGCGATCTTGCTGGGCGAGGCAGCCGGCACCTATCGCATCTCCGAGGTCCTCGCGCAGGGCAAAGCGATCCAGGATCACCCGCATTTCACAGCGATCCTGATCCTTGTGTTTCTGGGCGCTCTGACCAAATCGGCGCAGGTGCCGTTTCACTTCTGGTTGCCCAATGCGATGGCCGCGCCGACGCCGGTCAGCGCGTTTCTGCATTCAGCCACGATGGTGAAGGCCGGGGTATACCTGCTGGCGCGCCTGCACCCGGCCATGTCGGGTGGCGATCTGTGGCTGTATACGTTGACAATTCTGGGGGTTGTGACGGCGGTCTTTGCGTCGCTTCTAGCCTTGCGTCAGACCGACTTGAAACAGGCGCTGGCCTATACGACCCTGATGGCCTTGGGTACGCTGGTTATGCTGCTCGGTCAGGACTCAGGCTATGCGATGACGGCCTTCGCGACCTTCCTAATTGTGCATTCGCTCTATAAGGCAGCGTTGTTTCTGGTGGTCGGCAACCTTGATGCGGCGACTGGCACACGCGAAACCGATGCCCTTGGCGGGCTGGGACGGGTGCTGCCGATGACCGCGCTGGCCGCCGCTCTGGCGGGTATGTCGATGGCCGGTCTGCCACCCTTTCTGGGCTTTATCGGGAAAGAGCTGACCTATGCCGGGATGTTGCAGGTTGCATCCTTTCCTGTGATTTTATCCATCATGGCGCTGCTAGCCAATGGCTTGATACTTGCTGTCGCGAGCGTGGTTGCCATCCGCCCCTTTTGGTCCGCCCGGCAGCCCAAAACCCCGGTCAAGAACGCGATCCCCTGGACGATGGCTGCGGGTCCTGTTGTGCTGGCAGTGCTGGGGACCATTTTCGGTATCATGCCGGGATTGCTGCAAAACACGCTGGTCGCGCCAACCGTTCTGTCCCTGACCGGTGACATTGCCGAGACCAAGCAGCTGAAACTGTGGGCGGGTGTGAACCTGCCACTCTTCCTGAGCCTTGCCACCTTCGTTCTGGGCGGCCTGTTTTATGCCTGGCATGCGACCCTGCGCGCGCGTCTGGCCATGCTTGACCGCCTGCCAAATCTGGACGAGGCCTGGGATCGCTTCATGGCGTCGATCAAGACCTTCGCCATCGCCCTGACCTCTCGCATTCAGACCGGGCGGATGACCGACTATATGGCAGTGACCTTCAGCACGATCGCTATTGGTTTGATCGCCACGGTGCTTCTGCGTGGTTTGCCACCGCTCAGCCCCTCCTTTGCAGATGTGACGCCCATCCACCTTGCGTTGATTGGGTTGCTTTTGTCAGGCACCTTCATGGCTACCATCACACGCAAACGTATCGCCGCGATTGCGGCACTGGGCGTTGTGGGGATCGGGGTCGCGCTGGTCTTTATCTTTTTCAGTGCGCCGGATGTCGCCATCACGCAATTGCTGGTCGAAGTGCTGGTGGTGGTCCTTGTGGCGATCGTCATGCTGCAATTGCCGCGTCTGCGCGACTATCCCAATCGTTTCCGCCCCGGTCACGCCGTGATTGCGGCCGGGGTTGGCGGATCGGTCACCCTGGTGCTGCTGGCGATCCTATCCACACCGCTGGATCGACGGCTGACGACCTTCTTTGAAACTGCAAGCTGGCCCGAAGCCTTCGGCCGCAACATCGTGAATGTCATCCTCGTCGATTTCCGCGCCTTGGATACGTTTGGCGAAGTGGCCGTGGTCGTCGTCGCCGCCATCGCGTCCATCGCGCTTTTGCGCCAGAACCGGAAGGGCCGCTCATGAACTCGATCATCCTGATTGCCGGAACACGCTATCTGAGCGCGTTGCTGATCCTGTTCTCGATCTACGCATTGCTCCGCGGACATAACGAACCCGGTGGCGGCTTTATCGGTGGCTTGATCGGATCGACCGGCTTTATCCTATATGCCATTGCCTGCGGCACGGATCAGGCCCGCCGAGCGTTGCGGGCGCGTCCTGAAACCGTGGCGATGATCGGCTTGGCTATTGCGTTGGGCGCCGGTTTGTCAGCGGCCCTTTTTGGGGATGTCTTCTTTACCGGTCAGTGGCTGTTTCTTGGTGCAACCGAGACCGAAAAGGGGCTGCCAGTCTCGACCGTTCTGGCCTTTGACGTGGGCGTCTACATGGCGGTGTTTGGATCAATCCTGGGCCTTGTCTTTGCGATGGAGGAGGAAATCTGATGGAGGCGCTGCTTGCCATAACAATCGGCATTCTGGTCGCCGCCGCAGTCTATCTGATGCTGTCGGGCCATATGATGAGGTTCATTTTTGGGCTGGTGCTGATCTCCAACGCAGCCAACCTGACTATTTTCACAGCCGGGCGCCTCACGCCGGGCGCGCCGCCGCTGATCCCGTTGGGCTTTGACGGGCCAGCCGGCGATGTGGCCAACGCCCTTCCGCAGGCTCTGGTTCTGACGGCCATCGTGATCGGCTTTGGCCTGTTTGCCTTTGCCGTGACGCTGGTCTGGCGCGCATGGGTGGCGCTTGGCACGATCGAGGCAGATGACATGCGCATCGCCGAGCCGAAGGAGGACAGCCAATGAGCTGGGTTCTCGTCCTCCCGCTGACCATTCCCTTTGTGACCGCGATCTTCGCCTTCCTGTTTCGGGAGCAGTCCGCGGGCCGATGGATTTCCGTGGCCGGATCTGCGGCTTTGGTTGCGGCCAGCCTTGTTCTGTTGGTGCAAACCATCGACGCGGGCGTTCTGGCCGCACAGATGGGAAGCTGGGCCGCGCCGTTTGGTGTGACGCTGGTGGCGGACCTGCTGTCTGCGGCCATGGCTGTGATCACTGCGATCATCGCGCTGGCGGTGTCGGTCTACGCGCTGGCAGATATCGACGCGGATGCGGAGCGCGCGGGCTATCACGCGCTCTTCAATGTGCTGATCGCAGGCGTCATGGGCGCGTTTCTGACCGGTGACCTTTTCAACCTCTATGTCTGGTTCGAGGTCATGCTGATCGCCTCCTTCGGGCTGCTAATCCTTGGCGGCAAACCCGAGCAGATCGATGGCGGGGTGAAATACGTTGCGCTCAACCTGATCTCGACCATCCTGTTCCTGACCGGGATCGGCTTGCTTTACGGGATGACCGGGACGCTGAATATGGCCGATTTAGCCGGCGCCGTCGAAAGCGCGGATCCGGGGCTGCTGAGCGTTGTGGCTGTGGCCTTCATGGTGGCATTTGGGGTGAAGGCTGCACTGTTTCCGCTGTTTTTCTGGCTGCCTGCCTCCTACCACACGCCGCATTTCGCGGTGTCGGCGGTCTTTGCGGGTTTGCTGACCAAGGTTGGGGTCTATGCGCTGATCCGGATGTTTACGCTGGTCTTCGACCATGACATCGGCTTCACGCATGAAATCCTTCTATGGATCGCGGGTCTGACCATGGCCATCGGGGTTTTGGGGGCTGCGGCGCAGAACGACATTCGCAAGATCCTGTCCTTCCACATCGTAAGCCAGATTGGCTACATGGTGCTTGGCCTTGCGCTGATGACCCCGCTGGCCTTGGTCGGGGCGGTGTTCTACTTGATCCACCACATCATCGTGAAGGCGAACCTGTTCCTGATTGCGGGCGTGGCGGACCGAATTGCGGGCGACACGGATCTGAGCCGCATCGGCGGGCTTTACAAATCGGCACCATTTCTGGCGGTGCTGTTCTTTATCCCCGCCTTTTCTCTTGCCGGGTTCCCGCCCCTGTCGGGCTTCTGGGCCAAATTCATCGTGGTCAAGGCTGCGCTGGATGTGCAGGGCTGGGTGATCGCCGCTGTGGCTTTGGTCGTCGGCCTTCTGACGATCTATTCGATGACCAAGATCTGGGCTGAAGCCTTCTGGACCCCGCATCCCGATGGTGTGGACCCAAGTCTTGCCACACTGGCGCCAGCCACGCGCAACGCGCTGGTTCTGCCGGTGGCCGGGCTGGCGCTGATGACAGTGGTGATCGGCCTTGTGCCGGGCGGCTTCATGAGCTTCGCTGAAACCGCCGCAAACCAGCTTTTGGTCCCCGATGCCTATATCTCAACGGTTCTGGAGGCGCGTGTCGAATGAATATTCTGTCCTTCAACCTGTTGCTGGCCGTTGTCTGGGCGTCGCTATGGGGGGAGTTTACGCTGTTCTCCCTCGGCGCTGGCTATATCGTGGGGTTCATCGCGCTATGGCTTGTGCAGCCTTTGATCGGCACAAGCGGTTATTTCGGGCGCGTCTTTGCCTGGATCAAGCTGATCGTGATGTTTCTGTATGATCTGGTTGTGTCCAGCCTGCATGTGGCGGTGGATGTCATCACGCCAACCCATCGCTCGCGTCCCGGCGTGATCGAGATGCCCTTGGATGTCAAAACCGATGCGGGCATTCTTCTGGTGACCAATCTGATCTCTCTGACGCCCGGCACGCTCAGCCTTGATATCTCGCCGGATCGCAAAAGCCTCAGCGTGCATGTGATGTTCCTCGATGATCCGGACGCGCTGTGCAAGGAGCTGAAAAACGGCGTAGAGCAACGCGTCATCAATGCGGTGGAGACTTACTAATGAGCGCTTTGGTCACTGTTTCGATCATCATTTCCGCCGTACTGATGGTGATATCTGCCCTTCTGATCTTGATCCGTCTGATGTTGGGACCCAGCTTGCCGGATCGGGTTGTGGGGCTTGACATGCTGACCCTGTCACTGGTGGCGTTTTGCGCATTGGCGACCTTGTATTTCGAACAACGGGCGTTTCTTGATGTGGCGCTGGTGCTGGCACTGATCGGGTTTCTGGCCACTGTGGCGCTGGCTCGCTTTGCTGAACGCGTTCAGGACAATGACCGCAAGAACGGAGAGGATCATGATTGATATTCTTGTCTCTTTCCTACTGATTTTCGGCGCAATCCTGTCGGCGATCGGTGCGCTGGGGCTGGTGCGGATGCCCGACGTGCTGATCCGCATGCACTCGGCCACCAAGATCGGCACCTTGGCCTGCGGCCTTATCGTGGCGGGCACCATCATCTACACGGCGGATGGCAGCACCACGGTCAAAGGCATTCTGATCATTCTCTTCATTCTGCTGACCGCGCCGATTGCCTCTCACATGATCGGGCGGGCAACCGTGTCGACGGGCGTGCCGCTTTGGATCGGCAAACGCATGGTGACGTCGGAGGAGGATGACTATCCCACGGAAACGGCCTGGGATCATTCGACCGATGCGGGGCTGCAGTCCCCGAAAAACGAGGCCTGAGCCCGGATCCCTCGCGACTTTTGCACAAGGCTATGTTACGCTTTGGGGAAAAGATCGGAGGATCGAGCAGTGCAGGCAAAATCAGGGATCCGGGTGCTTGCCACCCTAGTTTTCTGCGGCATGACGCTCGTCATGCCTGAAAAAACCTCGGCCCAGTCCGGCGGGATACCTGCTTGGCTCGCCCCGCATGTCGGGCTGGGTGAAGGCCAGATCGCCCCCATCGTTTTAGAGCGCGCCCGCGCGCTCTATCAGCGCAAGCTGCGGCAGGGAGCCGTCCGCAACCCCTGCTATTTTGCCAAGGACGCAACCCGCCCCAGCACCGCCCGCGGCGGTGTGCCGGGGAAGCGGTTCTTTGTGATTTGTGAGCAGAGCCAGACATTCCGCGCTGTGTCTTCCGGCTATGGCAATGGTCGCAACTTGCCCAAGGCCAATTTCGCCAATGGGCGCGAATGCGCGCGCAATTTCAGCAATGCTGAAGGCTCCAACCTGACCATGGGCGGAAATTATCTGACCGCGGAATCACGCACCTCGTTCAAGGGTTATTACAGCAATGGCGGTCGGGCAGAGGCCTTTTATAGAACCTTTTTGCTGTTCGATGGCGAAGGTGAAACCCGAAACGCACGGGCGCGGGCCATCGGTGGACATGAGGCGAGGTTCCTGCGCTGGCAATGTCGGATGCAAAAACCGCAAAGTCCGCATGCTGACGAAAAAGGCTATGTGCCGTTCGGGCGACTTGTGAATTACACGGGGGGTCGCAGCAATGGCTGCACAACATGGTCTCCGACCGAAGCACAAACGGTGCTGCCCCTGGTCGAAGGCAATCCGACCACGCTTTATATCTATCCAGAATCGAGGGATATCAAAGCTGTGGCCCGGGCAATCGATCGCGGACGATCGGTGTCTGGGTCCGGGCTTTATTGGAACGCAAGCTGTTTGCAAGAGATCGGGAAACCGCAATTCTGGCCCAAAAGATCTTTGCAGCCCGTCATCAATTCGTGGCGGCAATCGCTGCCCCAGCGCCCCCCAACCGAGTTGCCAATTTGCGATTAAGTGACGGCGCACGTGCCCCTGTCACTTCGGCCGATCTCAATCGGCAACAATACACACTCGTCTTATTCGGGAAATTAAGGTTTTCTTTACCTTGACGGACAACGTGATCGGTGCTGCTATTACAGTGCTTCCGACGACAGGGTGTGTTTTGCGCTCTGCACTCGTGTAGCGTGAATGATTGTGTTGGTTAGAGAGTGTCTGTCTGCCCTATTCGGGCAGGCCAAGGGTCTGTTATGCCTGATTTTTCTGCGATCAATGGAATAGCGACCGCGCTACAAGCGCAGTGTGTCGCATCCTTGAATTCGGCCAGTGAAATCAACTTTACCGTATCTTCGGACAGCTTTGTTCTGGGGCCGCCATCCCGCAACCTGGCGTCGAGTGTGGTGTCCTGCTTGTACCTGTATCACGCCGGGATTGATCCGCATCTGCGCAACCAAAGGATGTTCTCTGCGCCTGCGGAACCAAGCCTCATGATCTCTCCGCCGCTGCCCTTGCAGCTTCGGTTTCTACTGGTGCCGCGCCACAGCGACGAAGACAACAACCAGCTGATCCTTGGTCGTATCCTGCAACATTTTCATGATGCGCCGGTCTTTCGCCCCACACCGGGATCGGCGTTGGCCAGCAGTCGCGGCGAAAACATCGAAAAGATCAGGGTGCGCCATGATCAGGCCTCTTATCAGGATCTGGCAACGCTTTGGTCTGGCCTTGCCGAACCCTATCGCTTGTCCGCTGGGTTCATTGTGGACACTATCACCATTGACAGCGCCAAACCTTCTGAGCCCGTGGCACGGGTGGATGAAATCCTCGGCGCCACACGTCGCCTCAAGACGGAGGCGGGCGGATGACCCATGGCTTCGCTAGCGCCCAGACCCTTCTGCGGGTCTTTGTGCAGGACAGCCTGTCTGGTCGCGCTTTGCCGCGCGCAAGCGTCGAGGTCGACATCCAGACCGAAGCGCAGCCTTNCCGGCCNAGCCCCTTTGACTGCCGCGCAATGGGCAATGGCTGGTTTGTCATCGGCGCCAGCTTTCGTTCCTTGAGCTCGCGGGTCAAAACCGGAGTGGACACGCGGTTTCGCATCGCGGTCAGCCATCCCGGCCACACTGCGTCGCAGACCGAACTGCTCGTTACGGCCGCAGACTTCACCCCCGCGTCCGAGCAGATCTCATTGGGCGATGCCACACTAATCCGCTCGCGCTTGGCGGGGGCGCCGTTCGAAACCATTATGTCCCTGTCGCCCCTGCCCATCCGTCTGACCGGGCAACTGGTGCGTGGGGTTTGCAGGCTCGATCACCGCTGCGTTGTTTCTGCGCCGGTTTGCGGGCGACACGCGTTACGCCGCGT
>JABSSB010000320.1 GCA_013214715.1 Paracoccaceae bacterium
TTCGGGATCAATGTCGCCTTCGCCTGCCCATTGCGATCCGCCGCGACCAGCACCATAGGTTTACCTGTGCCCCGGCCTCGTTTATTCTTCACATCCTTCTTGAACTTGAGGGCGCCCCCGACATACGCCTCATCCACCTCGACAACGCCGTTCAACCTTGCGGAAACAGCCTCGCGGTCATCCATCAATTCACGGATCGCATGGCCCATTTTCCACGCTGTCTTTTGATTCACTCCCAAGATCCGCGCCATAACGACAGAGGAAATTCCCTTGCTGGACGTCAACACCAGAAAGATTGCTGCAATCCAGATACGAAGATCGAGCTTCGTGGCATGCATTGGGGTCTTTGTGGTGACCGTGAATTGGAGGCGGCACTCGCGTTCGGCGCATTGGTAGAGACCCGCTCGCGCAGTACGTCCGCGGATCTGTGTTGAGTTGAGGCTACCGCAATGAGGGCAATGGCGACCAGACGGCCAGATCATCTCTTCGAGAAAAATGCGGGCGTGGCGCTCGCTGGGCATCTTCTGCCAGATATCTCGCACCGACTTCAATTCTGTGATCATACTTGTCTCCAACTCCGGGGATCGGCAATATTGTCCGAAACCGCGAATTCAAAAGAGACACGCCGCTAATTGCGCGAATTAGGGGAGCAAGTGTGTTTTCTATATAGTTTTTAACACCATGAAATCAGATACGCTTTGTTTCGTGGATAATTGGGTAAAAAAATGCCTCCGACGATCTGTCGGAGGCGCCGTTCAAGTGCATTGAGCGGGATCACCCCCGGCCTTCTTTGCTTTCCAAATACCCGCGCCGCAGGCAAACGGCCGTCAGGCCGCGTCAATACACCACGACCGAGCGGATCGACTCGCCGCGATGCATCAGATCAAAGCCTTCGTTGATCTTGTCCAGTGACAGCGTATGCGTGATCATCGGGTCGATCTCGATCTTGCCGTCCATATACCAATCCACGATTTGCGGTACATCTGTCCGCCCGCGCGCTCCGCCAAAAGCCGTGCCGCGCCAGCTGCGTCCTGTCACCAGCTGGAAAGGACGCGTTGAGATCTCGGCCCCTGCTGGGGCTACGCCGATGATGATCGATTCCCCCCAACCTTTATGCGCGCTTTCCAAGGCGTCGCGCATGACCTGCACATTGCCGGTCGCGTCAAAGGTATAATCCGCGCCGCCCTTGGTCAGATCGACGAGATAGGGCACCAGATCGCCCTCAACTTCCTTTGGATTGACGAAATCGGTCATTCCAAACTGCTCGGCCATCGGCTTTTTGTCGTCATTGATATCGACGCCAACAATCTGATCTGCGCCCGCAAGCCGCAGGCCCTGGATCACGTTCAACCCAATGCCTCCCAGACCAAAGACAATCGCTCGCGATCCAATCTCGACCTTGGCGGTGTTGATCACGGCGCCAATGCCCGTCGTCACGCCACACCCGATGTAACAGACCTTGTCGAACGGCGCGTCCTCGCGGATTTTGGCCAGCGCGATTTCCGGCAGAACGGTGTGGTTCGAAAAGGTCGAACAGCCCATGTAATGTAGGATCGGATCGCCATCGAGCGTGGAAAACCGCGACGTTCCATCCGGCATCACGCCCTGGCCTTGCGTGCTGCGGATTGCCTGACACAGGTTGGTTTTGGGATGCAGGCAGTATTCGCACTCCCGACACTCCGGGGTGTAAAGTGGGATCACGTGATCACCGGGCTTCAGGGAGGTCACGCCAGCCCCGACCTCCAACACGACGCCTGCGCCTTCATGGCCCAGAATAGCCGGGAACATCCCTTCAGGATCGGCGCCCGACAAGGTGAATTCATCGGTATGACAGATGCCGGTCGCCTTGATTTCAACCAGCACCTCTCCCGCGCGCGGGCCATCAAGGTTCACATCCATAATCTCCAGCGGTTTACCGGCCTGAGTAGCCACGGCGGCGCGTGTACGCATAGCAAACTTCCTCCCGTTCGGTTGCAATGACCCTGCGCCAGTGCATTTGCTTTTTCAACTGTCATTTCAACCCGGTGCATGGTTCTTATAGGCGTGGCCGATGGGAAGGAGAGCGAGATGCGCGCAGTTTTCGGAGTTTTGGCAGTGGCGGGTCTGACAGCCTGTGCTTCACCGGCACTTGAGCCGACCTATGATGCCGAACTGATCGGGGATGAGCTGGTTCCCCTGTCCGAGCCGGACGCACCTGAAATCGTTGGCCCGGAGGTCGCTCGGCAGCAGGCCGAAGCAGCTGTGGCTGAATGCAATGCAGTTGAGCTTTTGGACCGTGTTGGCCAGCCCGGTCACGCC
>JABSSB010000321.1 GCA_013214715.1 Paracoccaceae bacterium
TCGCTGTAAGGGGGATTTGAAATGGTTTTGCCGCTTTTGGGATTGCTTGCGCTTCCGGCCGCAGCGGCGGCCAAGCCGCATTTTGACCAGTATGCCCAGAACGTGCAGCAGCGCGGTGACATGCGCAGGTTTGAACGGTCGGGCTTGGATTACTCGGACCCGCAATTTGGCTTGGGCAATGCGGGCGGGCTGGCGCAGCAGGCGGCCATGGGCGGGCTGCTGGCTGCGTCACAGCCGATGATCAATCAGGCGTTCGGGCAGCAGCAGGCAGACGCGGCGAACGCGACCAGCTTGGAGCGTGCGCGCATTTCCGCCGGTCCAGCTTATGCGCGGCTAGCCATGGACCGGGAAGCGTCACAGCGGGCGCTGGCGCAGGCGCAACAGCGGGACGAAACGCTTGTGGGGCTGGGCATGCCCGAAATCTATACGAAGCTGCCACCATTGCGCGACAATTGGGTCCAGAATTACACGGGCAATTCGCGCGACATTCTAAACGCAGGCAAGAGCAATGAGCAGATCGCAGCCGAAGCGCTGTCTGAAAGCTTGGCGGTAGAAGCGGAGCGCACGGCCAATGAGGCGGCGATCATGCAAAATGAAATGCTGATGGGCCAGATGCAAAACCCGCCACCAGAGCCATTCGTGCCAGTGGTGCCGATGAGTTCGCAAGAGCAGGGCGATATATTGGACACGTTGCAATCCGCCCCGGACAGTTTGTCGGTGTTGGATAACGCGATTGCGTTTGTAGGCCCGAACACGTCGCGATGGGACCGCATCGTAAATGACAATGCAGAGCGCGAAGCGCTTATTGCGCAGTTGCAGATGCCGTTGCAGCTTATCCGGCGGCTGGAAAAAGCGGGTGCGCTGGAAGATAAGGAACGCGCAGAGCTTAAGCAACGGGTCGGCGGAGATCTGCGGGGCAAGGAGCGCACGCTGCTGGCGGACCTTGAGGCTGCCCGCAAGATCATTCATCGCGGTTTCGCGCGTCTGCACAAACGGGGGCAATTGTCGATCGATCCACGGGCCTATGAGGAATTGGGCATCCGCGCGCCAGATACGCTTGGGTCCGGCCATTCTATATCAGCAGAGCAAGGCGCGAAGCTGCCTCGCGCGGAGGGCTTTTGATGGTCGATGTGCGCCAAGACCCGCAAACCGGGCAGCTTTATATCTATCGCAAAGGCTTTGACGATTATGTGCCGGTGTCAGAGGAAGAAGCCAAGGCGGCGTCGCGTGGCGGCGTAGAAACCTTTTTGCGCAGCGCGGGCGCGAATATGGTCGATCTGGTGTCGGATGTGGAAGGCGCGTTGCCCGGCGTTGGGCTGGTTCGGCAGGGATTGAACGCGGCAGGCTATCGCACGCCTTTCCAAGAGGCGGCAGCCAGCAATGACGCGGCGCAGTCTGCGCGCATGGAAATGCGGCCAGGGCTGGAAGTTGCAGGGATGCTGGCAGACCCGACGATGATGATTGGCGGCGGCAGCGTCGGCGCTGGGCGTGCGGCCAGCAGAGCCGCGGCAACGGCGACGCAGCGCAAGATTGCGCAGGGCGTGCAGCTTGGGGTGGATGGTGTCAAAAGCATTGCGGACAGCGCGCCTGTTCGCGTGGCCAAGAGCGCAGCGTCCGCAGCAGCCCGCAAAATACCCTATGCAAGCGAGGTGGCCGAAGAAACCGCAACAGATCTTGCCGGGCGTGGCGTGCGCAATCAGGTTGCCAGCATGGCAGCAGAGCAACGCGCAGCGCTTGGCCAGACGGCCTTGCGCGCCGCTGATGATGTTGCCCTGGTAATGGACGACCTTGCGCCACAGGCGGCGCTGGGCGGGCGTGTGGTGGACCAGAGCTTGAGCGCGGCGGAAAACCCGGCCAACGCCAGCCGGTATCGCCCAATGCTGCAGACGCCAGACGAATTTGCGGAAGAGGTTGGCGTGCAGATTGGCGACGATTTGTCTGTGATGTTGAATGCGCGCGACGCGGCAGAGTATCAGGACGCGCGAAAGCTGGTGCGGCAGCTCGAAGCGGATGAGGTTGCGCAGGGCGGCGGCGAATTGACCGCCCGCTTGGAAGGCATTCAAACCGGCATTAATGAGAAGTGGCTGCAGGAAACCGGCGCGGCGCAGCAATTCGGCACGGATGTGTTGCCTGATAGGGATCTTGCGGGATCAAATCTAACGCGTATCAGCAACGATTTTGATGCGCTGTATGATGAGGTCGATGGGATGATCGACTTGTCAGACGTCGCAACCAACATGCGCCAGAGGTTAAACGAGG
>JABSSB010000322.1 GCA_013214715.1 Paracoccaceae bacterium
AACTTCTCGCCCCTCTGCTGCTTGGCCGTCAGGATCTGCTTCAGGATCTGCCGGAACCGCAGCGTGAGCGCGTCTGCCTTCTTCTTCAGCAGCTGGAAGCCCTGCGCGGCGCGGGCGCGGGGCCCTGTAAAATACTTGCGAACCCAATCATGATCGACCGTTGGCATGATATCGATCGGACCTTCGACCAGAACCCTTTTTTCGGCCAGCACGGCAATTCTGTCACAGATTGCGTAAAGACTGTCGAGATCATGGGTCACCATAAACACGGTCAGCCCCAGCGCCTGCTGCAATTCGCGGATCAAATTGTCATAAGCCGCCGCCCCGATCGGGTCGAGCCCGGCGGTCGGTTCATCGAGAAACACGATCTCGGGGTCCAGCGCCAGCGCTCTTGCCAACGCCGCGCGCTTGCGCATCCCGCCAGACAGTTCCGAGGGCAGCTTGCCACAGGCCAAAGGCGGCAGCCCCACCATCGAAATCTTCAGCTGCCCCAGATCATTCATCAGCCCCTGGCTGAGTTTGAGATGTTCGCGCAGCGGGGCCACCACGTTCTGCAGCACCGTCAGCGACGAAAACAAAGCCCCGTCCTGAAAGGCCACACCACAGCGGCGCTGCACCGCGCGTTTGGCGGCGTCATCGCCATTGACCACATCCACGCCCAAAACCTTGATGCTGCCCGCCGCCGGACGGTTCAACCCCACAATGGTGCGCAACAACACTGATTTCCCGGTGCCCGAACCGCCAACCACGCCCAGCACCTCTCCGCGCCAGACATCCAAATCGAGGTTTTCGTGGACGACCTGCGACCCAAAGCGGTTGACCAGCCCACGTACCTCTATGACGGCTTCGCGCGGTTCCATCATATGCCCAGCTCTGAAAAGAAGATCGAAAACAACGCGTCGATCAGGATCACCAGAAAGATCGACTGCACCACCGCTGCTGTGGTCTTTTGCCCGACGCTATCGGCCGAGCCGCGCACCTGCATCCCCTGCCAGCAGGCCACGACCCCGATTGTTGCGGCAAAGAATGGCGCCTTGATCATGCCGACATAAAAATTTTTGACGGATGTGGTTTCCACCAGCCGCGTGGCAAAACGTTCCAGCGACACGTCGAGAACAGCCAGATTCATCAGCGCGCCCCCGATCAGCCCACTCATATTCGCGATAAAGCCCAGAACCGGCAGCATGATGATCAATGCCAACACACGCGGCACGACCAGCGCCTCCATCGGGTCAAGCCCCAGCGTGCGCATCGCGTCGATCTCTTCCTGCACTTTCATCGACCCGATCGAGGCCGTGAACGCCGAGCCTGAGCGCCCCGCCACGATGATCGCGGTCAGCAGGATGCCCAATTCGCGCAGGACCGACACGGCGATGAGTTCCACCACGAAGATCTCTGCCCCGAACTGGCGCAACTGGGCCACGCCCTGAAAGGCCAATACGATACCGATCAGAAACCCCATAAGAGCCACAATGGGCACCGCGCTGATGCCCACGATCTGCATCTGGCTGACAAGCGAAGCGCGGCGCAAACGCCAGGGGCGGATCAGGCTGCCCAGAATGCAGATGATGGTCTGACCGAAAAAGCTGACAAAGGACAAAATCCCGTCGCGTGCGGCATAGGTTCCCCGGCCCAGCCGTTCGAGCATGGGCACAAACCCGCGTGGCAACTCACCATCTTCCTGTTCGTTGGGCATCGCACGGGTGACGGTGTCGAGCAGGCTAAGTTGTTCGGGGCTCAGACCATCAATCTCTCCGCCCAGTTGGCGCTGCAGATCGGTCACGACCCAGGCGCCGCCCGTGTCGAAACCCGATAGGCCCGACAGATCAATCCGCGCGAGCCTGTGCCCGGTCTTGCGCAAGGCCGACAGCGAGGTTTCCACCTGTGACAACGTATCGGTGCACAGACGACCTTCGACGATCACAGACCCGCCATCCGGCGCTTCGTCCCATTTGATCGTCACATCCGACATGCACCCAAGCCACTAGAACCGCGTTGGGCTACCGAAACACATGAGGTGCAGAAAACGCAAGCGGCGGATTTCCCCGCCGCTGGTATTTCTCAAGCTTATGAAAGCAGTTGAAGGATTTTCAAGCTCGGATCAGGAAAACAGGAAATCGTCGCTGCTCAGCGTGCCTTCGAAGCGGCGGGCAAAGCTTTTTCGTGGTCCCACGCATCAAGGATTTGCCGGAGATTGAAGAATTCCTGCGAGATCAGGTG
>JABSSB010000323.1 GCA_013214715.1 Paracoccaceae bacterium
CGTTGTAGAACATTTCCTGTTCCGGCGGACTGTTATGGTCGATCCGTATGTTCCGGGCAATCGGATCGGGATTCAAAAAGTTATGCGGCGTCTGAACCAGAAACAGGTTCGGGTTTTTCACGAAATACCCCACCGTGCGCGCCAGAAAATCCGGCGTTGGTGCATGGTCAGCATCGAAAATGGCCACAAGATCCCCATCAAGATGCTGCATCGCGTGGTTCAGATTGCCCGCCTTGGCCATCACGTTAGCAGGCCGCGTGATATAGATGGCCCCAAGCTTGGCGCAAAGCTCTTTCAGACGCTGGCGGCGCAGCTGCGCCGCCGCCGCCATTTCCGGGTCCGAGCTGTTCACGCGTTCATCCGTGCCCCCGTCATCACAAAGCACCACGCGCAGTTTACCCGCCGGATACTGCACCCGCACCGCCGCCGCCAAGGTGACTGAAAGCATTTCTTCGGTTTCATTATAGGTCGGGATCAGAATATCAACCGATGGGATGTCTTCTGCCTTGATTTCCGGCGGATCGACCCTGCGCCGCGCATCTGCGATCATCATTGAACCCAGCACAAACACCGCGATCATGTAGAATTCTGTGACCAGTAGCACCACGGACGCAATAAAAGAGGCCGGATCTTCGAAAGACGGCAGCGTGTCCGTCGCCCGCCAGTAAAGATAGCGGAACATGACGAGCGCACAGATGCTCAGCAGCATCTGACGCCCCAGAATACTGTTCGACAGAGGACGCAGGATCAACACGCAGACAAAGGCCACAAGTGACCATACAAACTGAGTTGTCACGGTCGACGGCGTCATTGCGATGAAGCACGATACAACCAGCGCCAGGATCCAAAGCGACCCGAACAACACTGAAGAAAAAGAACGCTTTCGCTTGGTCATATCCCGCCCTTGCATCAGAACTTTACGGAGAGCCTGCCCTCGATCCGGCACACGTCTCACGTGCACCTGCTTACATGATCACTCTTCAACTTAAGGAGTGATTAAGTGTCCCCACCCTACCCATAGGGATATGCGCGAATTGAATACGCAATTGTTACTATCTCCAAAAGTCGCATGGCGCCCCAAGAAAGGCTAGGTTTGGACGAAACCAGGGGTCGCAACGGCGCTTGAACCTTAGACGAAAGCAAGAGATGAGACCTCGAAATCGTTCCGGGTGGCATTGACCAGAAGCACGCTTTCACTCTCCCCATAGGTGATCTCGACACCTTGGCGGATCTGGCTGATAGACAGAGCCCCAGCAGTCAGCCCGACACAGCGCGGTGTATCAGCATCCGGCCATCCCCGAATGTGTCCGCGCCGTCGCCCATGGCATAGATAAATAGGTCAGCTCCACCATTGCCTTTGAGCAGATCATTCCCGACGCCGCCGGTCAGGCGGTCGCTGCCGTTCCCACCTGACAGTGAGTTATGACCGCCGCCGCCATTGATCCGGTCCGTGCCACCCAGACCTGACAGCACGGTTTCCCCGGACTTGCCCCTTGATCCGGTTGTCAGAGCCATTGTCGGTGTCTGCATAATCTCCTGACCCGGTCAGTCGCAGAGCCTCGACATGATCCGACATGACAAAACTGACCTGGGCATGAACGGTTTCATAGCCTTCCCCCTCACGCTCGATCACCCTATCCGCGCCGCTCTTGATCTTGAACAGGTCATCCCCGGCGCCGCCATAGGCCCAATCATCGCTGCCACGCCCCGACAGAAAGTCATCTCTGGTCCCAGCGTAAAGCGAGTCAGTGCCGCCATAGTCCATGATCACATCGACCAGCCCATCGGTGTCATCGATCTGGTTATCATCGGCAGCGACATAGCCACCCGATAGCGGGCGGCCTGGGGCATGATCAGATGCGCCAGATCAACCTGACCGCCTCTCGACCGCCCGCCTCTCAATCGCCCAGCCATGAACCGCCGCACATGACGGGCAAAGACGGGATAGGCCGGTTTGGCCATCGCGTTGAAGCGTTCATTGCGGCGGGCCCATGCGGGCTCCGGCCATGTCAGGACCTCGGCCCCCGGCACTTGTGCTGCCAATGCGGTCCGGCCGGAGCGCTAAAAGCTCAACACTGTCAGGGTGACCAGATCCGACAGCGCCTGCGCCCATTTGAAGGCGATACAGCCCTCTCCGACATCGGTGCCGTCAATATTGGG
>JABSSB010000324.1 GCA_013214715.1 Paracoccaceae bacterium
CGTAATTCGTTGGGGTTGGTGATGCCACCCCACATGCGCGGCACGACACTGAACGTGCCATCTTTCTGGATATTGGCATGCTTGCGTTCGTTGATGAACCGGCTTTGCGGGTCGTCTTTGTACTCAAGCGGCCAATCGGCCAGCAGGTAATAGTTCAGCGCCGGACGGCAGACATGGCAGCCTTCATGGGTTTTCCAACCCAGCTCCTGCCAGACGGCGGGCATGGTCTTGAGTTCCTGAGACTTGATCAGGCGCCGCACATCTTCATGTGTCAGATCTGTGCAGCCACATACGGATTTTTCCGCCGGGATGACGAAATCATCGCCCAGCGTGACACCCATCACCTGTTCCACCAGCCCCGTACAGGTCCCGCAGGATCCGCTGGCTTTGGTCAATGCCCGAACGGCCTCCAACTCGGTCGCGCCGCCTTCTACTGCGGCCACGATTTGAGCTTTCGACACGCCGTTGCAGCCGCAGATTTCTGCGTCAGGCGGTAAGGCTACAACGGCCGCCATAGGGTCCAGGGGGTCTCCTCCCTGAAAGGCGGGACCAAAGATAAGCGTTTCGCGCATCGTGGCGATGTCTTCGCCCGATTGGATCAGACCAAAGAACCAGTTGCTGTCGGCGGTATCGCCATACATCACCGCGCCGATGACCTTGTCATCTTCGATCACCAGACGGCGATAGACACCACGTGCCGGGTCGCGGAAGACAATGTCTTCGCGCCCCTCTGCCTCTGCGAAATCACCCGCGCTAAACAGATCACAGCCCGTGACTTTTAGCTTGGTCGACACTTCGCGCTGTTTGAATGCGGCCTCGGACCCGTTGAGCACCGCAGCGGCCACCTTGGCTTGATCATAAAGCGGCGCCACCAGACCGAAGACCGCCCCGTCATGTTCGACGCATTCGCCAATCGCGAGCACATCAGCGTCCGAGGTGATCATCTGATCATCAACATGAATGCCGCGCCCGCAGGCCAATCCAGCCTCCTGGCCCAGCCCGATATTCGGACGGATGCCTACGGCCATCACCAGCAGATCGCAGGCCAGCTCAGTCCCGTCTTCCAGCTTCAGCGCGGTGACCTTTCCGTCCTGACCAAGGATTTCCTTGGAGTTGGCCGAACACAACACCTTAATGCCCTTGTCCACCAGAGCCTTGCGCAGCAGGTAACCGGCGGCACTGTCCAACTGACGCTCCATCAGGTGGCCCATCAGATGCACCACGGTCACATCCACGCCCCGCGCGGCCATGCCCGCTGCGGCCTCAAGCCCCAGCAACCCGCCGCCGATGACAACGGCTTTCTGCCCGTTACCAAGGCCCATCATCCGTTCGGTATCTTCAAGATCGCGATAGGCGATCACACCTTCCAGATCAGCACCGGGCAGCGGGATCATGAACGGGTTGGACCCGGAGGCCAGAACCAGCTTGTCATAGGGCAGCACGTCGCCGTTTTCGGCTGTCACAGTCTTGGTCGCCCGGTCGATCCCGGCAACCCTTTCGCCAAAGCGACAGGTCACCTTGTTTTCTGCATACCAATCCTCGTCATGGGTGACGATTTCATCATATGTCTTGTCTCCGGCCAGAACCGGGCTGAGCATGATGCGGTTATAGGTTCCGCGCGGCTCGGCGTTGAAGAGCGTCACGTCCCAGTTTGGATCAGCCTCAAGCAGATGTTCCAACATCCGCCCCGAGGCCATTCCCGCCCCGATGACTACAAGCTTTTTGGTCATCTCTTTCACTCCGCGGCGATGGGTTTTGGTTTAGACTTGGGCTTGGCGCCATGCTCATATTCCTCAAGGAAATCGTGCACTTCCTGCCGGTATGCGTAGTAATCGGGATGCTCCAACAGGGCCTTCCGAGTGCGCGGGCGCGGCAGGTCGACTTTGGTGATCTTGCCAATCGTGGCCTGCGGCCCGTTGGTCATCATCACCACACGGTCGGCCAGAAGGATCGCCTCGTCCACGTCATGCGTCACGCAGATCGCGGTCACCTTGGTGCGCGACCAGACCTCCATCAGAACCTCCTGCAATTCCCAGCGTGTAAGGCTGTCAAGCATGCCAAAGGGTTCATCCAGCAGCAGCAGTTTCGGCGACAGAGAAAAGGCCCGTGCGATCCCGACCCGCTGTTTCATCCC
>JABSSB010000325.1 GCA_013214715.1 Paracoccaceae bacterium
CGGAGGGGAGCGCAACCAGCTTTACGACCGGATCAAGAGCGTCGGGCGTACGCTCGTTCATGTTTCTGACCCGCTCAATGAGCCGCGTCCCTCGCGGCTACTGTCATCTCGTTCCCATTGCGCCTTGCCGGGAGCCACTTTCGAAGACCGCACAGTTAGCCTTACGAAAACGATCGTGGCTGCATAAACGGCAACGCCTGCCCATATAGACGGTTTCGTCAAAGCCCGACCAAGGACCATACGTAATGAGCTGCCTCCCGTTTTGCGTTCGGACGTCTTGAGCCCCATCTCCTCGAGTTGCAAGATGCCGCGGCGAGAGCGCCTGCGAATCTTGATCAGATCGCTCATACGGCGCGGAGCGAAAACCGTAAATTGTGCTTCAGGTACAAAGGCCGTCCGCTCTGTTGGCGACATACGTGAGATGTACTCATCATCGGCAATGACATCCGGTAGGGGAAAGATGCGGCCTGCCAGTGCGGCCGATAGCGCGAAAACGCCGCCGAATTTCCCTTTGTCATGGTATGGGCTTAAGGCCCAGCCAGCATAGAACCGCCGTACCAGCAACCTTGCCCCATCGAGATTGGCAAGCATGCGCCCGCAACTCGCGTCCGAACAACCCGACAGGATCGGCGCGCAAAGCTGCTCGATCGCTGTCACCGAAATCGCCAGATCTGCATCCAGAAACACAAGCGCATCGCCCCGTGCCGCCTGCACGCCGAGATTGATTGCGTTTGGTTTGCCCGGTGAGCGCGTTTCGATAACCTGAGCCGCCGGGCAGGCGCGCCGGGCCTGATCCGCAGTTTCATCCGAGCAGTTGTTGGGCACAACGATTACTTCGAAATAACCATCGGCTGCAGCTTGGGCCAAGGGGGCAAGAGTCGCGCCGATCACCATGCTTTCGTTGTAAGCCGGCACAATTACCGTGATCTGCGCTGCGCCCATCAGCCCAGCTCCACTGAGTCGACTGGTGGCAAGCCGGATAGATCCAGACCTTTGCGATCCGCAACCGCGCTGCGCACGAACTTTTGTAACGCTTGCACAAGTTCGGGCGATGCGTCTGTTCCTAATGTCTGACCCATGTCCCCCGCAGAGGCCAAAGCAGAGTCGATCTGCGCAGCAACGTTTTCTGGTCCGTCGGCAACAAAAACGTTCCCGAGACGGGACATTTCCGCAGTTGTTGCCAGTTGATGATCTGTCCGATGCTCTCCATGCCGAGCCAGTCGTGGCATGATAACAACAGGCTTGCCCAACTCTGATGCTGTCAGAATTGTGCCCATCCCAGCATGGCCTACAATTACTTCGGCTTGTTCGAACATCTCCCGAAATTCGTCCTGCGCGATACTTTCACGGCAGGTCATATGTGCAAATACCTGCTCGGTCTCTCCAATCTGTGCGATGACTTTGACCTCTGCATGCGCGCCAGCCCACGTATCGACGGCATGCAAGAGGCGGTCAAAGGGCAGTTGCGTACCGACGGTAGCAAAAATCATTTCCCATCCCCCCTCAGATCACAGCGCCAAGATACTGGGCACCCGTGCTGTCGGCCAAATCGGGCCATTGGGTGTAGACTGTCCCGCCTGTCTTTAGGACCAGCCGCGCAGAGACCGACAGCGTCTGCGCATTGGCAATGCTGTCAATAAATACTCCCCGTGTGCCCATGGCCCGACCGATTAGAACGGCAAAGAACCCGCCTGCGGCCCCAGTGGAGACGATCACATCCGGCTTGACGCGTCTCAAAACGCCCCAAATCGCCCAGACGGATTTTATCAAAGCGACCTTGGTATCTTTATTGGCATCGGGAAAGACATGAAATTCGGCACCTTCAATCATGATTTCATTGCCGGGGTCGACAGTTGCAAACACGACATCGCAGCCGGCAAAGGCCGGTCGCAGCCGTAAGAGCTGGATCCAGTGCCCGCCTCCAGAAGAGAGGGCCAGAACGCGGGGTCGTCGCATCACTCTTCTCATCCTGGTTGAATACCGCGCCATTGTAAGCCGTTACAGATTATTGGATTCACCACAGAATAACAAATCGTGCTAATCACTTGTGAATTTACACCCCACTCACTGCCTGTTCATAC
>JABSSB010000326.1 GCA_013214715.1 Paracoccaceae bacterium
AGCATGCCGGCCTGCTTGAAGACCGCGCCCGTATCCGGAGCCAAGGTCAGATTCACACCGCATGCCAAGGCGCTTGGACAATCCCCAAGGAGGATGCCGTTGCATGCCACGTGCGATCCCACAAGAGACGATGAGCAGGCCGTGTCCGTGCTCATCGAAGGCCCTTGCAAGCCGTACACATACGACACACGTCCAGCAGCCACGCTAAGCGCGCTGCCCGTGGCAGCATAAGGGCTTGCCTCCGTCAGATAGTAGGCCATGACCTTGCTGTAGTCCATGCTGGAGATACCAACATACACCCCAACAGGCGCCGCACACGCGTAGGAGGTCAGCGCCTCCCATGCACCACGCAGCAACAGCCTCTGCTGAGGATCCATGAGCGTGGCCTCGCCCTGAGACATGCGCAAGCACTCCGCATCAAAGAGCTCCACGTCCCGCACAAGGGCCCCAAAGTAGCTGCCCAAAGGACCCGCACGCCAGGCCGCAGACTCCGCATCCATGCGCTCGTACACGGCGCTGCAATCCACTCCGCATGACATCTCGATAGCCAAAGGCTTACCAGAGCAGCGGCTGGACACACCAGACACAAGCACCAAAGTGCCCGCGCCACCAGCCCGGGCCAAGTCGATCCCAGCCGAAGCCAGCGAGGCAGACGCCATGGCACCCTCGTTCTCCTCCGGAGCAAGCTCATCGCTAATGAAGCCAGCCACGGCGTTGATGTTCGGATAATCAAACACAAGCGTCGTCGGAAGCTCGATACCCATGCTTTGCTGCACAGTGTTGAAGAGCTCCACAGCACCAAGCGAATCCAAACCAGCATCCATTAGAGGCTCCTCTGTGCCAACCTCGCGACCCACAACGCCATCCACGATCTGTTGCAGCTCCACCACAATACGATCTTTGCGTTCGTTCGCAGATAACACGCTCAATGCTATGCCCTTCTGACTCCTTGACCTCGATACGACGGCCATATCATCGCTGTCCAAGGCGTTGGAGCCAAGGTCGCTCAAGAACGCTGGCACAGTTGGCATCAGCTGCAGGAAGCGGGACCACGTAATCGGGAACGCAGCCACGAGGGGCGCGTCAACCCCGAGATCCACGACGTGCGACGAGCGCAGCACGCTGCCCAAGATGCAGAGACCGTCCTCGGCTGACAAAGCCCGCATACCAACGCGCTCAAGCCGTGACGCCGTGGACGCCTGCTGGGTCGCCATGCCGCCGCTTGCCCAAGCGCCCCACTGCACACTCGTTGCGCAGGAGCCCTGGGCCTCGGCTGCGCATGACCACGCATCGAGATACGCATTCGCCGCACTGTAGTTGGTCTGACCCGCAGAACCCAAAAGAGAGGCCACGGAAGAGAACAGCAGGTTCGACTGAACCGTGCTCCCCCAAAGACGCAACTGAAGGCCGCGCAAAGCATCCACCTTGGGAGCAAACACCCGACGCATGCTCTGCATGCTCTGCGAGCCAAGCAGCATGTCCGAAAGAAGACCACCCGCGTGCATGACCTGCGATACCGGCACAGCCGAGGGCCCCGCGCCAAGAGCGCTGGCAAGCTCCTCAGAGGCACCCGCATCGCAACGCAACGCATGCATCACCACGCCGCTGAACCGTCCCTGCATTTGGGCCAAAGCAGATGGCGCCTCGTCAGCCGTCGACGGCGACACCTTGAAGTGGCCCGACCGACCCGCAAGCATCAGCTCAGGCGTCCTGTGCTGGGCAGCCCACTGCGCCACAACAGAACCAAGCGCACCAAGGCCGCCCGTCACAAGGCACGCACCCAACTGCTGCGAGGCAACAAGGCCAGCACCGCCGCGGCCTTGCATCACCACGACCTTGCCGACGTGCTTGGCGCCAGCAAGCCAGCGCAACGCCGCCTGAGTGCTGTTCAAAGGATGGCTCGTGCTGCGCAAGCCAGACACCGCCCCGTTGCAGATGCCCGAAGCAAGGTGACAAAGCGCCGCCTGCGTACGGGCAGGAGGCAGGAAGTCCACCGCAAGCAAGCTATACACGACGTCTGGGCGATCGCGCTGCACAGCGGATGCGCTCCAAATGTCGCGCTTCCCGAGCTCCACG
>JABSSB010000327.1 GCA_013214715.1 Paracoccaceae bacterium
TTGATCATCACAATCTGTCTATCCCTATGCCAATCGATGGCTGTCTGGGCCGCAGATCGGGCGGGAGATTACGACTATTATGTGCTTGTGCTTAGCTGGCAGCCCAATTGGTGCCTGCGCGAAGGCGATGCCAGAAATGCCGACACCTGCAAGGTTGGCGCAAAGGCGGGTTGGACACTGCACGGTCTGTGGCCTCAGAACGAGCAGGGCTGGCCCCAATACTGCACCACAACCCGGCCCAACCCATCGCGACGTCAAACTGGCGAGATGGCTGATATCATGGGCTCATCGGGTTTAGCCTGGCACCAATGGAAAAAGCACGGCCGCTGTTCCGGCTTGTCTGCAGATCGCTATTTCGAGGCCTCGCGCGCGGCCTACGGTGCCGTCAAACGCCCCGAAATTCTACGCCAGCTTACTCGTGCCGTGACCCTGCCTGCTGAAGTGATCGAAGAGGCCTTTCTGGAAGAAAACCCGCTACTGTCTGCCGATGGGATCACGGTGACATGTCAGGACAAGCAGATCGCAGAGATCCGCATCTGCCTCGACAAATCCCTTAAGCCAAGACGCTGCGGCCGCGACGTGCGCCGGGACTGTACGCTCGATAACGCGTATTTCGCCCCGCTGCGTTAAGCCCTTTGCGAGGCGAGGGGGGCAAAAGAGGTTGCGACATCAGCAGCGTATCAGGGCTGGTGGGCGACAAGTCAGAGACCATGGTGTCTTTTCCAAGAGTGCCGAGGGGGTGCTGCTACGTTCGGCAGAAGTTGGTTTACTTTTCGAGCGTGAATTCCACTCTGCCAGATGGGCAGCAATCTCTTTGGGCTGTCGATTTTCGTATGCACGGCCAACCAGGTCAATAAGCGCCGAAAAGACAGTGATGCGCTGCGCCTTTGTCTCATTTTTGACCATTTCTTCGCGTGTCCACTTGTCGCTGCGGAGACGAGACACAATGCTAGAAATTGCTTTTGCAAGGGCTTTGCGATCGGCCGAAGCTGTCTCTGCGAGAAAGATGGCGTCTGCGGTTTGTTCGGAAAACGCAGGAACCGCATGTATGTTTCTTCAAACTATTGTGAACCACACACTTGGCGTGTGTTGCAACCAAGTAGAAATGTCACTGGTTCTGCAAACTAGAAATGTCACCAAGAGCGCTGACGGTAGCAAGGCTTAGCAGCCCGTAGACCTCAAATATTGCAGGGTTGATAAGCCTTGCGGGGCCAGGTCTGCTTGAGTTCTTTGTTGCGTTCGGCAAAGTTGTGGCATGGACGATTGGCCGCCTTGGAAAGACAAGCCAGACAACTCGCATGCGGGGCGGATTCTGGCCTTGGCAAACTGCATTCACGAAATGCACTACACGACAGAGCAACATGCAAAGCAGGGTCCAATAAAGACCTTCGACAACATGTGTGCGGCCGATTTAGAGAAGGCAGCTCGCGTCCTAGCTCAAGCAGGGTTTACTCGATTCATCGATGATATTGGCAGAAGAAGTGTGTTTGTGGTAGAACCCACTGACTTCAAAGAGATTGCCCACGGACCTGACGCTCAGAGTTTGGATGTGGATCAGGTTTGCGAGGCGATTGACTGGCTTGCAAATGGCCACTTCAGATCGAGCGACGAAATTGTTTTTTTAGCGCAAGCGATGAGATAGCCGCCAGCTCATTCCGAAGAACGGATCACCGCTCCGCACCGGTTTTGGCCGCCGATGCTCGTTCCGCGCGTCTAAGTTCATAGTAAGCTTCCATCTTTGAGGGACGGCCAGGCGGGCGGCGTCCGGTCTTCTTGTAGCCGTTCTTGGCGCTGACGGGTTTGACCTTGGGCGGCGGCACGGCCTTCTCTTGTTCCTCTTTGATGTGGACGAGGACGGCGCTGAGGTGCTTGTTCTCTGTGATCGCGGCGTGTGTAACGCGCTGCTGATGCGGGTCGAAAATGCTGCAGGGCAGGGCGACGCCTTTGGTGCGGACTTGGATGCGCCCATCTGCAAACTCATAGGTGTCAACGTACTTGCCGACGAGACCGCGCGTTAAATCGTTGAACTCAAGTCGGATTTGCTTGCGGTCGTACTTCAGCGTCAAATCCCT
>JABSSB010000328.1 GCA_013214715.1 Paracoccaceae bacterium
CATAAGAGTTTGGGGCGTTATTTGTTGTCGAAATCGACCGTTTTGGTGGAGAAGATTGTGACAATGCGGTATTTGTCGCTGGCTTTGAGTACTTTCAGGCGCGAAAAACTTGGCGTATCCCGGCTTGTTTGAACCGACATTTCCCAAGTGGCGCGCCGGTTGACTTGAAGATCGCCTGAACCTGGTCGCTGGACAAGCATTGTCCGTCCTGAGCGGCGCCCGCGGTCGAGCGGACTGCTGGAACAGGGCGGATCAGAGCGCGAAGCCGCCGTGTTCTGGCTTGACAGTGGTGTTTGTCTGCAAAGCGGGCAGCCGTGTCCTGCCGCTTTCGTTCAGTTTGGGCGTGGATCGCTGTCATGCGCATAGCAGAGGCTCTCGCACTCGGCGGATGGCAGCAAGGATGGCGCGCACCATCGGCCCGGTGACGGCAACTTCGGCCATATGGAAGGTGATGGCGCGGGCGTGACGCACGACACGCGCCCCGATCTTGATCAGCTTCAGTTGCAGGCTGGTCAGCGACCAGTCCGCCATAGCCTCGGGCAGTTCGATGCAGCGCAGGAAGGTTGCCAAGTTGAAGGCCAGCGCGTGCAGTTGCAGCCGCACTTCGTTGTCGCGGAATTTCCGGCATGACAGCCGCGTCCAGCGAAAGGCGTATTTGCCCTCCTTGATGTGCTGCTCGGCGGTGCCGCGCTGGTTGTAGAACCGCACCACCCAGTCCGGCTCCATCGGCAGGTTGGTGACGATGAAGCCGACACGCGGGAACAGCTCGTCCGGATGCCATTCGATCTTGGCGATCACACGGCGCGGCTTGTCCCAGGACGCCGCCTGATACTCGAAGTCCTCGAAGAAGCGCTTGACCTTGGTCTGCGAGGGTCGCCCCACGGGTCGGGTCAACCGATGCGCGATCTTCTCGCGCAGGACGGTGTTCGCAGGCAGCCGGATGGCGTAGAAATACTGTGCCTCTTCCAGCCGCTCATAGATCGCCGGGATCGCATAGGCGGCATCGGCCCGGAAGAACCGGCCACCAAGGTCGCGCTCCGCGTAGCGGGCGATGACGGGGTCGAGAACGTCCCGCCAGCCGTCTGCGCTGTGGACGTTGCCATTGCGAAGGGCGCAGCGCTCCAGCATGCCGAACTGGTTGAACAGAAAGTTGGGGTGATAGCAGCTGCAGTCGAAATGCCCGTTCCAGGCTGCACCTTCCTGATCGCCATGGGTCGGGCTGACCGAGCTATCCATGTCCAGCACGATGTACTTCAGGCCGTTGCGGTCATGAAACCGGTCGATCCACTGACCGTTCAGGTCGGCCAGCGCCGCCCGGTTCTCAGGCAAGGCCAGTGTCTCGGTCTCGAACCGCCCCATCTGCGAGGCAGAGGCCGCCTGCGCCTCGACCGCCCTGCCGCCAACGACCTGGCGCATGACCGGGTCGAGAGCCAGGCGGTCGGCGTCATTGACGTCTTCGTATCCAGCCAGCCGCCCGAACACAGATTGCCGGAACAACCCGTCAAGCCGATGGATCGTGTTCTTGCCCGGACGGATGTCGCGCAATGCTGCTGCCGCGAGATCGGACAGCCCGAGCGCGTCATCAAGCTCGCGCATCACCAGGAGCCCACCGTCCGAACTGATCTGCGCACCCCGGAACTCCACCCGCACACGGCGGTCGAAATCCACCCGATCTGCCCGCTGCGAGCCTGCACCCTCTGGGTGATCCATGAAACACGCCCCTCGCAGCCATCAACGCCATGATTTATATGCACAATATCAAGTTCAGGACAGAAAAATCACCAAGTTACTTGGGGAATGCGGGTGAATAGGGTTTATAATGATAAAATGGTTATTTCTGATATCTGTGTTTTTGGTCCCTAACGTAACAAACGCCTGGGAGATTCTAACTGAAAAAGAAGGTGATGGGCGAGTATTCGAAGTCGCGGAACAGATCGGTGATGCTGGTACATTCTTACGCCTGGTCTGCTTCGAACGAAAAACACATATCGAAATCGTCTATCCCGCTGGAATAGATGCGCAAGAGGACTTTGTGGAAGTTCTACAAGTTGACAATCGACCGGAA
>JABSSB010000329.1 GCA_013214715.1 Paracoccaceae bacterium
AATGCCGATAGCGGCGTGGTGGTCCGGAAATCGACCGAGGAACTGCGGTTGGAGGAGTTGAACGCCAGCCTGCAGTCAGCCCTTGCCATCTATGCGCCCGACAATCCACGGGTGCGGTTGCTGGAAACCCAGATTGTCCAGCTTGAAACCCAGATTGCCGCGCAGGAGCCCGAGCCCACTCCAGAGACTGCATCGGACGAGGCCGTGGCAGAAGAAACCCTGCCTCCCGTGCTGCAGATCCAGCTTGATGAGGTCAAAAGTGGCGTCCTCTCGCTGGAATTGCAAAAAGCGACCCTGCAAACCCAGGTGGATGAACTGTCCCAGACCATCCTGCGCACGCCCGAAGTGGCCATTGTTCTCGAAGAGCTTGAGCGGGAAGTTCAGGTCATTCAGTCGCAATTCAATCTGGCCGAAGATCGCCTGTCGAAAGCGCAGATCGGTGATCGGATCGAAACCCGCTCCCGTGGGCAGCGGCTGTCGGTGATCGAACAACCTTCGGTTCCCACCGAGCCTACCAAGCCTGACCGGATCAAACTGGCCGGTGCGGGCACCGCCTTCGGGATTTTTGTGGGTCTGGGTTTGATTGCGCTTTTTGAGTTGCTCAACACCTCGGCCCGCCGGCCCGAAGATATTATCAACCGCCTCGGTGTGACGCCGCTGACCACGGTGCCTTATATTCCGACCCGCGGTGAGGTATTCCGCAGCCGCAGCCTGAAGCTGGGCCTGGTGCTGATCATTCTTATCGGGGTGCCGGCGGCGGTCTATGCGGTGCATGTCTATTATCTGCCGCTGGATCTGATTGCCGAGAAAATCATGAACCGGCTGGGGGTCAGACTATGAGAACGACCAAATCACAGTCACAGTCTCACAGGGGGGCCTGATGGAACGTCTTCAGATTGCCTTGGAAAAAGCCCGCGCCGCGCGGGGCCGCACACAGCCTGCCCCGGATGCGGCAGACCCCTCTGTCGGCCTGCTCAAGCGGGAAGGGATGGAGGCCGCGACCCATAAATCCGAGGTCGACTGGACCGATCTGTCGCCGCTCGAGGTTGATCGCAAACGGCTGCAGCGCAAGCGGATCGCCACCTTTGATGGCGGCGAGAACTCTGCCCCGTTTGATCTGCTGCGCACCCGGGTCTTGCAACAGGCACGGCAACATGGCTGGCGCCGGATCGCTTTGGTGTCACCGCATAGCGGCTGTGGTAAATCCACGACGGCGGCCAATCTGGCCTTCAGCATCGCCCGCCAGCGCGAGATCCATTCCATCACCATGGATCTAGATTTCCGCCGCGCCGGGCTGACCGATATTCTTGGAGGTTCAGCGCCTTATGGCATGGCTGACGTTCTGGAACGGCGGGTGCCCATGGCGGATGTGGTGCTGCGCTATGGGGAAAACACACTCTTTGGCCTGAACACGGGCACCCGCACCCGCACCCCGTCCGAAATCCTGCAAAGCGCGCAGACCAGCGAAGTGCTGAAGGATATCGAAAACAGTTTCGCCCCCGATATCATGCTGTTCGATCTGCCGCCCATGCTGGCCAGCGATGACAATTTCGGGTTCTTGCAGAATGTCGATTGCGCGCTGATCCTTGTGGCTTCGGAAAAAACGCCAATGTCGCAGATCGACGTGACCGAGCGTCATGTCGCCGAGCTTACGACTGTCATGGGCATTGTGCTGAACAAATGCCGCTATAAGTCAAAAACCCATAGTCACGAATACGACTATTACTGACCTTTGACATCCGGCGAAAAAAGGGGCCGCAGCAGCAGCCCCTTTGATGTCATCTGTCCGGGTTGGGCCGGCTCAAGCCACTTTCTTACGCCGCCGCATCGCCGCCAAGCCACCCAAGCCCGCCATCAGCAGAAAGGCCGAAGCTGGAAGCGGAACGGTCGAGACATTCGAAAACTCAAAGGCGTTTGAGGAGCCGGAATCAAACTTGACCGCGTCATATTCGCCTGTAAACGCAACAAAAACGCTACCTGCCGATGCTCCGCCAAAGGTTGCGCGCGGCACGTCTGTCGTCGATGTGAAGCTTCCGACACCACTGCCTGCCAGATAGAATGTCA
>JABSSB010000033.1 GCA_013214715.1 Paracoccaceae bacterium
GACGCGACAGGCTGACAGGGGGGCACGGCACGGATGAGTTGTCCGGAGGTGCCGATGCCGACACCCTGCTGGGTGAGGATGCCGATGACACGCTCAACGGCGGCGCAGGCCATGATTACCTCTCCGGCGGTGCGGGTCTCGACCTGATTGAGGGCGGCACCGGCAATGACACACTGACAGGCGGCGCAGATGCGGATTGGCTGATAGGCGGGGCCGATGCCGACCTTCTCAACGGCAATGATGGCCAAGACACGCTGGCAGGCGGAGACAGCGGCGATAGCCTGTTCGGCGATGACGGGGATGACAATCTCAGCGGCGATGGCGGGTCCGACAGCCTGAGCGGCGGCAACGGCGCCGATACGCTGGTCGGAGGTCCGGGTGACGATATTCTGAGCGGCGGGTCCGACAAGGATGCGCTGTGGGGCGGCACGGGGGCAGACAGGTTAATCGGCGGAGGCGGATCGGATCGCCTGAACGGAGATAATGGGGATGACGATCTTCGGGGCGAGAGTGGCGCGGACAGTCTTGAGGGCGGCGCGGACCGCGATACCCTGCTTGGCGGATCAGGCAATGACACGCTGGTCGGCGGGGATGACAATGACAGCCTTGCCGGAGGGTCGGATCACGACACGCTTTATGGCAGCGCGGGTGATGACCATATTTCCGGAGATGACGGGGATGACTGGCTGTCGGGGTCCACGGGGTCAGATACTCTGATCGGCGGCACGGGTCGTGATACGCTGCGCGGCGGCGCAGACGATGACCTGCTTCAGGGTGGCTCTGATGCGGATGAGCTGCATGGTGAGGCCGGGCGCGACCGCTTGGAGGGGGACGACGGGTCCGACAAGCTGGCAGGCGGCGACGGTGCGGATCACCTTCTGGGTGCGGCTGGCAATGACCGTCTGGATGGCGGCTCTGGGGTGGATCGTCTTTTCGGTGGATCGGGCCGCGACAGCCTGATGGGGGGCGACGGCAGCGACAGTCTTCAAGGCAATGACGGAAATGACCTTCTAGATGGTCAGGATGGGGCGGACCGTCTTCTGGGCGGGACGGGAGCCGATACGCTGCGTGGTGGCGCCGAAGCGGATCATCTGGAGGGCGGGTCCGAGGGTGACCAGCTTTTTGGAGATGACGGGGGTGACCGGTTGGACGGGCAAGGTGGTGCAGATTTGCTGGATGGGGGCCCTGGCGGCGATACCCTGCTTGGCGCAGATGGCGATGACACGATCTATGGCGACGATGACAGTGATGAGCTCTTCGGCGGAAACGGGCTGGACGCACTCAATGGCGGCGACGGCGATGATCAGCTGGACGGCGGTGCCGGAGACGACATTCTGAGAGGAAATACCGGTAAGGATCATCTGCTTGGCGGAGATGGCGCAGACCGGCTTTGGGGCGGGGACGGCGCCGACAGTTTGACCGGTGCGGATGGGGATGATGCGCTGAATGGTGGCAACGGGAAAGACAGCCTGCTTGGCGGGGATGGCGCAGACAGGCTGAAAGGCGGTGACGACAACGACACCCTGGACGGCGGAGAGGAGGACGATCGTCTTGAAGGTCAGGCCGGGGCTGATCAGTTGCTGGGCGGCGACGGGCAAGACACGCTTGACGGCGGGGCCGATGCCGACCGGCTGCGCGGCGAGAGCGGTGACGACAGACTTTATGGCCGCGGAGAGAACGACCACCTGTATGGTGGCAGCGGAGATGACTGGCTGAATGGCAATAATGGAGATGACCAGCTTTGGGGCGGCAGCGGCACTGACAGGCTGACGGGAGGACCCGGCTCTGACCAGTTGAGCGGAGGCGGCGGTGACGACACGCTGCGTGGCGGCGAGGGCAAGGATATCCTGTTGGCCAATGGTGGCTTTGACCATGTCTATGGCGATCAGAGCGGGGATGTTCTGACCGTGACATCCGGGGCCGCCCTTCTTGATGGTGGGGCAGGAAATGACAGGCTGACGGGTCACCATAAGGCGGACAGCCTGTTCGGGGGCGACGGGAATGACAGCCTGAACGGCGGGGATGGCGATGACAGTCTGGCGGGACAGGCCGATCACGACGTGCTGCAGGGCGGTGGAGGTGATGACCGACTGGCCGGCGATGCAGGTGAAGATGAGCTGAGCGGGGGCCAGGGCTCGGACCGTCTGAATGGTGGCAATGGCAAAGACCGCTTGGCGGGTGGCAGTGGCGCGGACTGGTTGGATGGGGGCGCAGGCGCAGATCGCATGACGGGCGGGCGCGGCGCAGATGTGTTTGTATTTTCTTCGGACAAGAAACTGGATGTGGTGACAGATTTCGACATCACCCGAGACCGGATCGCCCTGCCCGACGGTGCAAGATTCGATCAGCTGGACTTCATCAAATCGCGCAAAGACACCACGATCCAATGGGAAGAGTTGAGCCTGTTGGTCGAAGCGATCAAACCGGCCGCGCTACGCGACCCGGACCTGTTCGACATCTGACATGAAAAAAGGCCCGCCGCAGACAGCGGCAGGCCCGGACGTCTTAGCGCAATCGCGGATTACATGCGCGAGGCGACATTTTCCCAGTTGACCAGATTGTCGAGGAAGTTCGACAGATAGGCCGGGCGCTTGTTGCGGAAATCAATGTAGTAGGAATGTTCCCACACATCACAGCCCAGCAACGCTGTCTGATTGAAGCACAGCGGGTTCACACCGTTTTCGGTCTTGGTCACAGCCAGCGAGCCATCGGCATTCTTCACCAGCCAGGCCCAGCCAGACCCAAATTGCCCTGCCCCGGCAGCCGAGAAGGCAGCTTTGAACTCATCAACCGAGCCAAAGCTTTCCACCAGAGCTTTTTCCAGCTCACCGGGCATGGCGCTGTCGCCGGGGCCCATCATTTCCCAGAATTGGTTGTGATTCCACAGCTGCGAAATGTTGTTAAAGATCCCGTTCTGGGCGACGGCATTTGCGTCATAGGTGCCCTTGATGATCTCTTCCATCGACTTGCCGTCCCATTCGGTTCCGGCAATCAGCTTATTGCCATTGTCGACATAGGCCTTGTGGTGCAGATCGTGGTGATATTCCAGCGTTTCTGCCGACATGCCCTTGGCGGCCAATGCGTCATGAGCATATGGAAGATCAGGAAGTTCAAAAGCCATGATAAGGCTCCCCCGTGTCAAAGTTTCCCAACGCTACATGCGGCGGGGTGGCAGAGAGGTCAAGGCTTTGCCAACAATTCCTTACTGGTCGATCAGTTCACAGCGCCCCCGCCCCGACGACGTGTTGTCATAGGCAGGCAAAGCGGCGTTTATGGTGACGCGTTTGTTATCGGGCCTTAGGAAAGCACTGAAATTCACACGCGCTTCGCCACGGCTGCCGGGAGCGTCTTCGATTTTCCAGGAAAAAAGGTAGCTGCCGCCCGGGCGTTTTTCGAATTTCGCCTCGATCGGCTCACCAAAGACGTAATTCACCACACCATCAATCACGCGGGCGGTTCCGGCAACGTCATCGACCCAGAAAATCGCGCGGTCACCAATCCAGCTGCCCCTTGGGCCTTTGGAAAGATTACAATCGTATACCACGGGGGCTGCCAAGCCTGCACTGGACAATAGAGCCAACGCCGCTGCACCAAAAAATACCTTCAAAGTCATCTCACCCTCCTCAAATTAAACAGTTATTTTCCACCGCGACCCGGATCAGGCCCACATACAGGAACCCTGCACACCCCTCCGGAAACCGGCAAGACATGTTCGAAAAAACTATGGAATACCGTACCTTTTTGGGGCCGATCCGACCAAAGGCGGATCACCTCTCAGCAAGGAGGCGTCGTCACCGGTCCGTCTATCTTGCGCCGCAGCGGCCCGTTCGGCGCGGGCCAACAAAGAAGGGCGACGAAGGTATCGTCGCTTCGACCCAATTGCTGCCAGTGCGCGCATTGATGAATGCGTCATAAACAACGCGCACGCCACCGGTAGAGGTCGGCACGTTTTTAAGCTCCCATCGGAAAATCATGTTGCCGTTGGAGCGCAGATCGAGATCTGTCACAACGGGATGGCCAATGAATTGCTTGATCATCGGATCGTAGACCGCGACCGTCAATGCGGACTTATCAACGGTAAAGCTATAGGCATTCATCACCCAGCCCGGCCCACGCCCACCGCCCATCTGACAGTCATAGGTCACGGTTTCCGCCGACACTGCACCACCCGCCAACATCGCCAAACTGGCCAAAATCATCCGCATCGAACCCTCCCTTTCCGTGCGATCAAGTTTGACCAGCTGACGGTTTCGGTCAACTCCACAAATGCGGCTCGGATCCCGGCTGGGCTGCGACGCTGAGCAGATCAAAGACATATTGCGCGACAGACCGGAAGCAGATGACATGGAACACCCCGTCCTCAGTCTGCCACATCGCTGCCGGAACCTGCCCAAGATGGGATCGGATCAACCGGCCCGGCCCAAAGGCTGCCGGCGACACATCCGCTGGACAAAGCTTGGCGAGAACCTCCCGCGCATTGGGGCCTTCGACTGCAAACAAGGCCCGAGCGTCGGATACATTGGTCACCATCGCGTGCTGACCAGATAATGCGTCGGCCAAAGCGTCGGCCTGTGTCGCAGCATCGGCATGGTCGCACAGCCACAACACCTCATCCGGTGACATCCAGGCCAATGTTCCGGCCTCGACCCCTCGCGCAGACGGGATCGTGCAGCCTGTCGCCTTGGTCACGGCAGCCGCAAAGCCTTTATCGGCCAGAGTGCCGCGGATGGTGATCATGCCGGCCAGACCACAGTCACGAATGGTGGCAATGCCCGAAAAACTGGCCTCGGCCAGGGCAGAGGTGACCTCAGACATTCTGCTTCTCCCCATCCTTGTCATAAAACACCGGATCGACGATCCGCGCCTGATAGGTTTTGTCATCCGTGCCGGGGAACTCCAACACCTCGCCCATGCGATCGGGGCCATGCAGGACCAGCCCCATGGCGATCCCCTTGCCCAGCGTCGGCGAATGATAGGTCGAGGTGACGCGCCCCTGCATATTGCGCTGACCATTGGCATTGCTGCCCTCGCCCACGGCATACGCCCCATCGGGCAGAACCGAACCGTCCAGCGTTTCCAGACCGACCAGCTTCCAACGCTCCGGATCGGTCATATGGCTGCGCTGCTGGGCGCGTTTGCCAAGATAGTCGTCTTTCTTTTTCGACAGCGCCCAATGCAGGCCGAGGTCTTGCGGGATGACCGTGCCGTCGGTTTCATCACCGATCATGATGAACCCCTTTTCGGCCCGCATGATGTGCAGCGCTTCGGTGCCATAGGGCATGACACCAAATTCCTGCCCTGCCTCCATCAGAGCAGACCAGAAAGCCATGCCCTGACTGGCGGGCACGGCAATCTCATAGCTCAGTTCCCCCGAGAAGGAGATGCGATAGGCCCGGCAGTCAAATCCACCGATCTGCCCATCGGCCCAGGCCATGAAGGGCAGTGCCTCGGCCGAGACATCCATGCCGCCAAGCTTTTCGAGAACCTTGCGCGCATTTGGTCCGACCACAGCGACCTGCGCCAGCTGTTCGGTGACATTGGCGACATAGACCTTCCAATCCCACCATTCGGTCTGCAGCCATTCCTCCATATGGGCGTGGATACGGTCTGCCCCACCTGTTGTGGTGTGGCACAGCCATGTATCCTCGTCGATGCGGGCGACAACGCCATCATCGATCAGGAACCCGTTTTCCGAACACATCAACCCATAGCGACAGCGCCCGATCTTCAGGCTGCTCATCATATTGGTGTAAAGCATGTCGAGGAACTTGCCCGCGTCCGGCCCTTTCACGACCAGCTTGCCAAGGGTCGAGGCATCGAGCATCCCAAGATTGGTCCGCGTGTTGGTCACCTCGCGCATGACTGCGTCATGCACCTCTTCACCCGGACGAACAAAGGCGTAGGGTCGCCGCCAATGGCCCACCGGCTCCCAATCGGCGCCGTTCTGATCGTGCCAGTCATGCATTGGCGTGCGTCGGATCGGCTGGAACACTTTGGCGCGCGCCTCACCCGCAATGGCGCCCATCGAAATCGGCGTGTATGGGGGGCGGAACGTGGTGGTTCCGACCTGCGGGATCTCCTTGTTCAGCGCGCCAGCCAAAGTCGCGAGCCCATTGATATTGGAAAGCTTCCCCTGATCGGTCGCCATGCCCAGCGTTGTGTAGCGCTTGGTATGTTCAACGCTTTCATAACCTTCACGCGCGGCCAGCTGCACGTCTGACACTTTGACATCGTTCTGATAATCCAGCCAGGCCTTGGCGCGTAGCTCTGCCTTGGCTTGTGCCGGCATCATCCACACGGGTTCCAGAGCGGCTGGTGTTTCCGCCTCAACCTCGGGCGCGGGATGTGCCGTGCCGGTGGCCCCGGCAGCCTGC
Source organism: Paracoccaceae bacterium (assembly GCA_013214715.1). Classification (GTDB taxonomy): domain Bacteria; phylum Pseudomonadota; class Alphaproteobacteria; order Rhodobacterales; family Rhodobacteraceae; genus JABSSB01. The sequence continues at coordinate 6,375 of JABSSB010000033.1, forward strand.
GCGGCGGCCAGACCTGCAGCCTGTGCATTGGTCAAAACTTCGGCCAGCAACAGCGCCCCGTCCGCGCTGCCGGCACAGCGCACAAAACCCGCGCCATCCGCGCCCAAAGGCGGGCGTGCGGGGTCGGGGCGGAACATGGCTTCCGCCTCATCCCAGATCAGTTTGCCGCCGCAATGCGACCACAGGTGCACAACCGGAGACCACCCGCCCGACATGGCCACGGCATCGGCTTCGACCTCTTCCATCGCGCCGCCCTGCCCGTTCTGCGCGCAGATACCAACCTTTTTGACGCGGGCGCCGCCCGACACCTTGCCGATGGCACGACCATTATCGATGCGAATACCCATTTCGCGCGCCTGCGCGGCCAAGGCGCCACCGCCCATTTCGCGCGCATCCACAATGCGCAGAACGTCCAGACCGGCCTCTTTCAACGCAATAGCGGTGCGGTAGGCATCATCATTGTTCGTCGCCACGATCACGCGTTGCCCGACCGAGACACCCCAGTTGACCAGATAATCACGCATCGCGCTGGCCAGCATGACACCCGGCACATCATTGCCAGCAAAGGACACAGGCCGTTCAATCGCGCCGGTCGCCGTGACGACCTGTTTGGCGCGAATGCGCCACAAGCGATGGCGCGGCCCGGTGCTGTCCGGCGCGTGATCGTTCAGACGTTCATAGCCGATGACATAGCCATGATCATAAACGCCCGCCCCCATGCAGCGTGTCCGCATGGTCACATTGGGCATCGTGCCCAGTTTTTCGACCAGCGCATCAATATGATCGGCCGCGCTTTGCCCGCCAATCGCGCCGCCATCCACCGGGGCGCGGCCGCCCCAATGCGCGGTCTGCTCCATCAAGAGCACCTGCGCCCCGGCCTCGGCCGCAGCCAAGGCCGCCTGCAACCCGGCTACGCCGCCGCCGATCACCAGCACATCGGTATGGACGTGCAGATGCTCGTAAGTGTCGCCATCGCGATCCTTGGGCGCTTTGCCCAGACCGGCACTTTGGCGGATGAAGGGCTCATAGATGTCCTTCCAGAAACTGCGCGGGTGGATGAACATCTTGTAATAGAAACCCGCAGGCAAGAACCGCGCGAGCGAATTGTTGATCGCGCCCACGTCATATTCAAGGCTGGGCCAGTGGTTCTGCGACGCAGCCTGAAGCCCGTCGAACAGTTCGGTCGTGGTGGCGCGCTGGTTCGGCTCGAAGGTTTGGCCTTCGCCCATATTCATCAGCGCATTGGGCTCTTCCGCGCCCGAGGCGACAATGCCGCGCGGGCGGTGATATTTGAAGCTGCGCCCAACCAGCATCTGGTCATTGGCCAAAAGGGCCGAGGCCAGCGTGTCACCCGCATGGCCCTTTAGGCTTTTGCCGTTGAACGTGAACGTGATCGGCGTGCTGCGATCAATCAGGCGACCGCCTTTGGCCAGTCTGGTGCTCATGATTTTGCGCCTCCGGCGGGGGTATTTGGGAAGAGAAGAAAACGGGCGCTCATGCCGAGAACTCCCGCCAAGACCAGCCGGGGCGTTTGGCGCTGATGGCGTCCTTGATCTCTTGCGGGGGTTCAGAGGTTTGCGCGGGATAGGTGCCGAACACTTCAAGCGTCGCCGTGCAGCGCGCCGCATGGAACCATTTTCCGCAGCCATAGCTGTGGCGCCAGCGTTCAAAATGGACGCCTTTGGGGTTTTCGCGCGAGAACAGGTAATCCTGTAGCTCGTCGTCTGACGAGCCCGGGCCGTGTCGCGTCAGATGCGCCTCACCGCCGGGGGTGAGTTCGGTCTCTTCGGCTTCGGCGCCGCAATAGGGGCAGGTGAAAATCAGCATGTCGGACCCCCGGATGTCTGGTTTCTTGTGTACGTCATCATGTGTTCACTTCGGCGGCAGGCTGGCGGCATTGGCCAGCGAAAAGGCAATCAGGTCACGGCGCCGAGCGTCATTGTCGAAAGGGTCGCGGTCGAGCTCGACCATGCCGCCCATTTTGCGCCCCGTGAAAGACAGAGGTTGTGCGCCTTTGTTCAGCGCGGCGCCTTCGCGGTGCTTGCCCGCGCGGAACATGCCCCAAGCGCTATGCACGCCGCAGACCATATTGCCATGCAGCATAAAGCAGAGCGTGCCGAACATCTTCGTTTCGGACAACCCCGGCTCCACCCCCAGATTGGCGCGCATCGTTTCGGCCATGACTTCGGAACAGGGCACTATTTGGTCCTCCGTTCTCGACCGAGCGCGTTTGCACCACGAAACTCATTGGCATCCAAAGGCCAAGAATCCCATCGCGGCGTAACATCGCTATGGGTAAAATAGTTAATGCAGTATCGCAGTCCATTGCGGGCGACTTCGGCGTCGAAAGCCTCCGAAAACATCACCAAGCCGCCTTCGGTTGAAATCTCGACGGTATCGGCATTGGGCATGTCGGCCAGAACCTTGCTAATATCGCTGGCGGTCATTCGATAGACCGGCCATTTATCGAGGTATCTTTCCTTGAAGGTCGGTTTTGCCAACCAGACCAATTTGCCGTTCTGGAAAAGTCCGGCTTCCAAGGCATCGATCTCTTCGGTCTGCATCAGTAGTTCATTTTCTCGCACGCTCAACTTGAAGCGTATCGACAAATCTTCTTCGAATGGTGGACTGACACTGAGGCTAAACGTTCCGGACCCTTCGTGCCTGGCCTTACTTTTGTTGTGATGATTGGTAACAAAACAATTTTCCCCCGAGCCCATGCTCTCAACGGCAAAGGCCCCGAAATTGGTAATCGGGAATAAGTGCTCGGCAACGACTGCTTTTGGCAAGACCAAGCTGCCAAGCAAGGTTACAGCGAACCCAACGATCCTGATTTGATCGCCTCGGGTCTTCAATGCGCGACCCCTGCCGCCACGCTTTCGTCAATGAAACGTCCTTCTTTGAAGCGATCCAAAGAGAAGGCCTCGGTCAGGGGTGAGTGGCCGGTGGCCATCAGTTCTGCCATACCCCAGCCCGAGCCGGGGATCGCTTTGAACCCGCCGGTACCCCAACCGCAATTGATGAAACAGCCGTCGAGCGGTGTTTTTGACAGAATCGGGGAGCGATCGCCGGTCATATCCACGATCCCGCCCCACCAGCGCAACATTTTCAGCCGTGAGATCATCGGGAAGGTTTCGATCAGAGCGCGCACGGTTTCTTCGACATGGTGGAAGGAGCCGCGCTGCGTGTAATTGTTGAACCCGTCTGCCCCGCCGCCAATGACCATTTCGCCCTTGTCGGACTGGCTCATATAGCCATGCACCGTGTTGGCCATGACCACCACATCCATGCAGGGTTTGATCGGCTCAGAGACCAATGCTTGCAGCGCGACGGATTCGATAGGCAGCCGGAAGCCCGCCATATCGGCCAGAACGCCGGAATGACCCGCCACCACGATGCCCAACTTGGTGCAGGCGATGTCACCCTTGGTGGTGCTGACCCCGGTCACGCGCCCCCCTTCAGAGCGCACACCGGTCACCTCACATTGCTGGATGATGTCCATGCCCATATCCGAACAGGCCCGCGCATAGCCCCAGGCCACCGCATCATGGCGCGCAGTGCCACCGCGTTCCTGCCAAAGCCCGCCGAGCACCGGATAACGTGGGCCGTCGAGATTGATGATCGGGCAGAGTTCTTTAACGCGCTGCGGGCCGATATATTCGGTCTTCACGCCTTGCAGCGCATTGGCATGGGCGGTGCGCTGATAGCCGCGCACTTCGTGATGGGTCTGCGCAAGCATGATCACGCCGCGGGGCGAGAACATGATGTTGTAGTTCAGGTCCTGGCTGAGCGTTTCATACAGGCTGCGTGCCTTTTCATAGATCGCCGCGGAGGGGTCCTGCAGGTAGTTCGATCGGATGATCGTTGTATTGCGCCCGGTATTGCCACCGCCCAACCAGCCCTTTTCGATCACCGCGACATTGGTGATGCCGAAATTCTTGCCAAGGTAATAGGCCGTCGCCAATCCGTGGCCGCCCGCACCGACGATCACGACATCATATCTGGCCTTGGGCTCGGGGCTGCGCCAGGCGCGCTCCCATCCAGTATGTTGGCGGAAGGCTTCTTTGGCGATTGCAAAGGCGGAATAGCGTTTCATGGGCGCTCCAGCAGGCAGGTCTTGTCGGGTGATATGCCCGTGACGCTGTAATGCCCCCTGCCCGCAGGCGTCGCAATGCAGCGCAGTTGCGACAAAGCGGCCCAAACGCGGCGATTTGACCTTTTTCCTCGGGCTTGGGACAGATAGATCAGGGCAAAGGCTGGGAGAAAGCGATGAGCTTCTGGATCGTGACCGGATTGAGCGCTCTGCTGAGTGTGGCCGTGCTTGTGGTGGCACTTCTGCGCGGGCGCGCCGGGCAACAACCTGCGGCGGCCTATGATTTGCAGGTGTATCGGGATCAGTTGAAAGAGGTCGATCGCGACCTTGCCCGCAAAGTGATCGAAGAAGCCGATGCCGAACGGCTGCGCAACGAGATCTCGCGCCGAATATTGGCGGCGGATGCGGCAATGAAGGCGGATCAGGCGCAAGACGGAAAGCTTGGCCGGATAGGCTGGCTGCTTGGCGCGGCGCTGTCGGTGGTCGTGATCGGCGGCAGCTTTGGCCTTTACAGGCAATTGGGCGCGCCGGGCTATGGCGATCTCGGCTTGCAGATGCGCATTGCGATGGCGAATGAAGCCTATCGCTCCCGCCCCAGTCAGGAGGTTGCCGAAACCCGCCTGCCGCCCGTGCCCAGCCTTGAAACCGTGCCGCAGGAGCATCGCGACCTGGTGCAACAATTGCGCGACACGGTGGCCGAACGTCCCGATGATCTGCAGGGGCATATTCTTCTGGCGCAGGAAGAAGCCCGTCTGGGCCGGTATCGCGACGCCTATGAGGCGCAAGAAATCGTGCTGCGTCTGAAAGGGGCCGAAGCCACAGGCGATGATTTTGCCATGATGGCCACGATGATGACGTTGGCGGCGGGGGAATATGTCTCTCCGGAAGCGGAGATTTTCCTGCAAGAGGCCGTCGCGCGCGACCCTGAAAACCCGCTGGCGCGATATCATATCGGCCTGATGATGCTGCAGACCGGTCGGCCCGACCAGGCCTTTGTCATGTGGGAGCGGCTTTTGCGCGAAAGCCCGCCGCATGCACCGTGGAGCAATGCGATTCGTCCTCATATCGAAGACGTCGCGATACGCGCCGGGGTGCAATACACATTGCCCGAGGCCGCCCCCGCGCCCCCGGCGCTGCGCGGCCCGACGGAAGACGATGTTGACGCCATGCAGGATATGGCCCCCGAAGACCAGATGGAGATGATCCGCGGTATGGTCGCGGGCCTGTCGGACCGTCTGGCCGCGGAGGGCGGGTCTCCTGAGGAATGGGCACAGTTGATCAATGCCCTGGGCGTGTTGGGGGATCGCGAACAGGCGCAGGTGATCTTTGATGAGGCACGCCTTGTCTTTGCAGGCAATCCGGCAGCGATCGGCACGGTCACCTCGGCAGCGCAGCGGGCCGGGTTGATCGAATGATCTTTGACGATTTTGAAGCCTTCGCCGCCAGCCTGCCTCCGATGCGCGCGCTGGCAGGACTGGACCTTGGCGACAAAACCATCGGTGTGGCCGTCAGCGACGTGATGCGCGGCGTGGCCTCCCCTTTGGAGACGATTCGCCGTAAGAAATACACGCTGGATGCGGCCCGGCTCTCCGAACTTGTCGCAGAGCGCAAGATTTGCGGGCTCGTGCTGGGATTGCCTCGCAACATGGACGGTTCCGAAGGGCCTCGATGCCAGAAAACCCGTGCATTCGCGCGCAATTATGCGCGGGAGCATGAAATCGCCATCACTTTCTGGGATGAGCGCCTGTCCACAGTTGCGGCCGAACGCGCGCTCTTGGAGGCGGATACGACACGAAAACGTCGCGCAGAGGTTATCGATCATGTGGCCGCGGCCTATATCCTGCAGGGAGCGCTCGACAGATTGCGCCATCTGAGCAGTGAAGGATAAGCGGATGAATACACCGGTCTGGACCCGGAACGAAATCGAAAGCCCCTGCATTCAGGTCTGCGTGGTGCATCCGGTCGAGCGGATCTGCACCGGCTGCTATCGCACGATCGACGAGATTTCGCAGTGGTCGCGCATGACGGCCGAACAGCGTTCAGAGGTTATGGCCGAGCTGCCCAACCGCGCCCCGAAATTGACGCAACGCCGGGGCGGGCGCGCAGCGCGGCTTAAACGTTAGCCGTCGCGAGCCCAAAGCATCGCACGATCCAGGTCGTCGCCTTCGAAAAACTGCGTTTCACCGGCCAGCAAGGCGCCCATCAAAGCCTGAGCAGCCCGTTGCCATGCCTTATCACCCACGACCGCGGCCCGCGCGAGTCGGGGCGAGAATTCCCGTACCAATGCAGCATGCGCACCCAGCGTCGTGACCCCCTGCCAGCCTTCGAACGCGCGCAAATCCAGCACAAGGTTAAACTGCTCCTTGCCACGCAGCTTGGCTTCCAGATCGCCTGCGGTCTGGCGCAGGATATCTACCGAAAGCTGGCCCAACAGGCTAACATGCAGCGTGTCGGCATCAAGCTCGACGATATTGACCGCGCCCAGGCTCTCGCGCAGCCAGCGCCNCGCCTCGTCGGTCTGATCGAGGTCAAAAACTTGCGCCGGACAGGGCATGAGCGGCGCAAAAATCCGGACTGAATTGGNAACCCAGCTCTTGTCCGTGACAAACGCGATCCTTTCAAACCCATGCCAGTGACTGAGGCCCAGTTTCGCGTCAGCCAACATTGCTCCGGCATCAAAGCCTTCAAATCCCGGCCCAAGGATGACAAGCACGCGAAAATGGCTGTGGTCCGCCAGTATGGCTTCGATCGCGGGGGTCAAAGTGTCATCATAATCGGCGGTTTCAATGCGACCCGTGATTTCGACCTCAAGGATACCGCTATCGGGAAGGCTGGTGATCTTGAACATGCTACACCTCAGTGAATGATCGCCTCAAAGCTAACACAGCCAGCGCATATAAGTCATCACAAACGCAGCCACTCCGCCACAGACCCAAGCAGAGGTCTGAAATACGCCACCATGCGCCCGTCCGGACCCGCCTGCGCCGAGCCTGCCCAGGGGGCCACCCCGTGGACCAGCAAAGGGTGGACCAAAATGGTCTCTCCGGCCGCGAGGGGCTGTTCGATACGGCGGCAAGTTTCAAACACCTCCCGCCGCGCGGCGACATAAATGTCGGTCACGTCCAAATTGCTCCAGTGTTCGGGCGGGTGAGTTTCAAACGCGCGCGCAAAGGCCCTGCGCATGATATTGTGGCTGCCCTCCCAAACAACCAGCGGCGCGGCATTTGCATCCGCATCAGTCAAAGCGAGGCCCAGAATGAAGGCATGTGGTTCGCGGATGAAACGCCGCCGCTCCGGCCCTTCGGCCAGCACCCCGTCAACATGGGCCGCGTCACGTTTGAGCCGAAAGCGAAACGCCGCATCGCTTTCGCCCGTCCGTGGACGCGGATAGCCAGGGTAGGTGACCGAGATCTGCGCGGCGTGCAAACCCGGCACTGCGCCCTGCCATATACGGATCGCGTCGACCGCCGCGCCGGACAGGTCCGGGCCCTGCCCGACCCGCCCACGCATGTCATTGGGCAACGCATCGACGCCCACAAACCATGTGCCCTCGCAGACATGCCATTGGGCATTCGCCGGGTCGGTTACTGCCGCACGCGCTGCGGGCAAAGCATGATCCGCCCAGTTGCGCGTCGCGGCCTCGGCCGGAAAGCGCTGCCAGCCCAGCGCGGCGAGAGTCATCAACCCCAGATCGCCGTGCGCAGCATGTTCAGCGCGACCAGAACAAGAAACACGGCAAAGGTCTTTTTCAACGGTTTGGGATCCATCGCATGGGCCAGCTTGACCCCCCAGGGCGTGGTGATCAGGGTCATGGCAATCACGACGCCAAAGGCTGGCAGGTTCACCGCGCCAATCGTGAAGGGCGGACGCGTGGCCGGATCAACCGGCACCAGCAGAAAGCCCAAAACTGATGGCACGGCGATGATCACTCCAAACCCGGCAGCCGTCGCCACGGCGCGGTGGATCGGGACGTTATGCAAGCTCATCAAGGGGACGCCAAAGCTGCCACCGCCTATGCCCATCAGGACCGACAGAAACCCCATCACTGGCGACATCACTGCGCGCCCCAGACCAGTTGGCATCTGATCGGCCACGCGCCATTCAGGCCGTCCAAACAGCATATAAAGCCCCACGGTGATCGCCAGCAGGCCGAAAATCACCTGAAGCGCCGTCGAGCTCAGCTGCGCCGCCGCCCAAACGCCCAAGGCCGCCCCGATGGCAATGCCCGGCGCCCATGTCTTGAGGATGGTCCAATCCACCGCGCCTTTCTTGTTATGCCCCTGCACAGACCGCAGCGAGGTCACGATGATCGTTGCCAGGGACGTGGCCAGGCAGATCTGCATCAATTGCGGTCCATCATAGCCAAGCGCCTGGAACGCATAAAAAAACGCAGCGACCAGAACGACGCCGCCACCAACCCCCAAAAGCCCCGCCAGCACCCCGGCAAAGGCACCGATCACAAGCAGAAGGACCAGCATTTGCAAAAGAAGGGTGGTATCGGGCATGGCAGCCTCCGGTCTTTGTCTTGGTTGTCCGGTGGTTTTAGGGCGCGGGCACTGGTTCGACCAGCCCCGGCAACGCGGCCAGTGCCTGTTCGACCAAATCCGGCCCTGCGCCTTTGCGCGTGGCCCCTTCAGACAGGGTCCGCCGCCAAGCCCGCGCGCCCGGGCGCCCGGCAAAGACACCCAGCATGTGGCGGGTCACCTGATGCAGACGACCGCCTGCGCTCAGATGTGCTTCGATATAGGGTAACATGGCGCGCACGGCCGCGACCGGATCGCTTGGCTCTCCGGCGCCATAGATTTCGGGATCGGTCCTGCACAGGATATTGGCCGGCTCGTGATACGCCGCGCGGCCAATCATCACGCCATCCAGCCCCGCGTCGAGGAAGGCCTTGGCCTGATCCAGCGAGGTGATGCCGCCATTGATGGAGATATGCAGATTTGGGAACAGGCCCTTCATCCGATGGACAAGGCCATAATCCAAGGGCGGAATATCCCGGTTCTCCTTGGGGGACAGCCCCTGTAGCCAGGCCTTGCGGGCATGGATCGTGACGCGCTCACATCCGGCCGCGATGATCCGGGCCAGGAATTCGGGTAGCACCTCATTGGGGTCCTGATCATCAACGCCGATGCGACATTTCACGGTGATTTCGGCCCGTGTGACCGCGCGCATGGCGGCAACACATTCCGCGACAAGACCCGGCTGCGTCATCAAGACCGCTCCAAACGCCCCCGATTGCACACGGTCAGACGGGCAGCCACAATTCAGATTGATCTCGGGATATCCAGCGTCGGCACCAAGCTTTGCCGCGCTGGCCAGTTCTGCAGGATCAGAGCCGCCAAGTTGCAGGGCGACGGGATGCTCATGCGGCGTGTGGTCCAACAGATGCAACGCGCCGCCGCGCACAAGGGCCGGAGCGGTCACCATTTCAGTGTAAAGAAGGGTTCTGGCGGACAGCAGGCGATGGAAATACCGGCAATGCCGATCCGTCCAGTCCATCATCGGCGCGACAGACAGGCGGGCGGACTTATGAAGCGTGTCTCCCGCAAATATGTCCCGGCCTTTCGCAATCATGACGTCTGTTCTTCCTCGCTGTTGCAGGTCGTGGTCACCTCAGATACTGGACCGGGTCGCCCATACCACTCTTCCGGGCTCATGTTCCAGCGTTGATCAAGCGTTTTGATCAACGCAGCAGCCAAAGCAGCGCTGCGCCGATTGCCTGCCGCGCTGGTTTTTGAACGACTGCAGAGCGGGAACCAACGCGACAGGCCTTCTCTGTCTGGCCTTGACCCGCGCGATGGTCTACACGCGCTGAAAACGCCTGTCGCCAAAGAGATGTACCGCCGATGACCCGTGTTCTGATCACCTCTGCCATTCCCTATATCAACGGGATCAAACATCTGGGCAATCTCATCGGATCTCAGCTACCTGCTGATCTTTATGCCCGCTACAATCGCGGTCGCGGCAATGAAGTTCTGTTCCTGTGCGCCACCGACGAGCACGGCACCCCGGCCGAACTTGCCGCCGCGAAAGCAGGAAAACCAGTGGCCGAGTATTGTGCTGAGATGCATGAGGTTCAGGCCGGACTGGCGAAGGGTTTCGGGCTAAGCTTCGATCATTTTGGCCGCTCCTCCAGTCCGCAGAACCATCACCTGACCCAGCATTTCGCCGGACGACTGGCAGAGGCCGGACTGATCCGCGAAGTGTCCGAGAAACAGGTCTATTCCAACGCCGACGGACGGTTCTTGCCGGATCGGTACATCGAAGGCACCTGCCCCAATTGTGGCTATGACAAGGCCCGCGGGGACCAATGCGAAAACTGCACCAAACAGCTGGACCCGACCGATCTTATCGAACCTCGGTCTGCCATCTCTGGCTCCACCGATCTTGAAGTGCGCGAAACCAAGCACCTTTACCTGCGTCAATCCGCTTTGAAGGACGATCTGGATGCCTGGATCGACAGCAAAAGCGACTGGCCGGTTCTGACCACCTCCATCGCCAAGAAATGGCTGCATGATGGCGACGGGTTGCAAGATCGGGGCATCACCCGAGATTTGGATTGGGGCATTCCGGTCAAGAAAGGCTCTGACGACTGGCCCGGCATGGAAGGCAAGGTGTTCTATGTCTGGTTCGATGCACCCATCGAATACATTGCCTGTGCGGTGGAATGGGCCGATGCCAATGATCTGGGCGATGCCGCCTGGCAGCGCTGGTGGCGCACAGACAAAGGCGCTGAAGACGTGCGCTATGTCCAGTTCATGGGCAAGGACAATGTGCCGTTTCACACGCTCAGCTTCCCGGCCACCATTCTGGGCTCGGGTGAGCCTTGGAAGCTGGTCGATCACCTTAAAAGTTTCAACTACCTCAACTATGATGGCGGCCAATTTTCAACCAGCCAGGGGCGCGGGGTGTTCCAGGATCAGGCGCTGGACATTCTGCCGGCCGACTATTGGCGCTGGTGGCTGCTGAGCCATGTGCCCGAAAGCTCGGACAGTGAATTCACCTGGGGAAACTTCCAGCAATCGGTGAACAAGGATCTGGCCGATGTTCTGGGCAATTTCGTCAGCCGCATCACCAAATTCTGCCGGTCCAAGTTTGGCGAAGCGGTGCCAGAAGGCGGCAGCTATGGCCCACAGGAAGACGCGCTGATCGCCGATCTGACCACGCGCATCCGCGCCTATGAGGGTCACATGGACGCGATGGAAATCCGCAAAGCCGCCGGAGAGTTGCGCGCGATTTGGGTGGCGGGCAACGAATATCTGCAATCTGCAGCCCCTTGGTCCAGTTTCAAAACCGACCCCGATCAGGCCGCCGCACAGGTGCGTCTGGGTCTGAACCTGATTCGGCTTTATGCCGTGCTGTCTGCGCCGTTTATCCCCTTTGCCTCCGACGCGATGCTCGCGGCGATGCAGTCAGATGATCGCAGCTGGCCCGAGGATGTCGCAGCTGCGCTTGGCGCGCTTCCAGCCGGTCACGGCTTTACCGTGCCGGATGTGCTATTTGCCAAAATCACGGATGCAGACCGGGAAGAATGGCAGGCCCGCTTTTCTGGCTCGCGCAGCTAACTCGCGCGCGCAGCGGCTGCGGTTTCGCCCTTCCACGCCACAGCGGCGCCGTGCACGGCGTCATAAACCGCGCGGCCAAGGGCTTCCCCGGTTTCGGTATGCAACCCGGCAAAAGGCTGCGCCCCCGCCGGGGCAGCAAACGCCACGCAATCGGTGCCAGTACCGGGCCGATGACCAAAAACAGCAAATAGACGACGCCGTAATCGTGCAGTTTCTTGGTTTCAAGGATGCCAAAGAACTGCGTATCGGCATTATCCGCCGCATAACGAAGGGCAGCAACCCGGCAGATTATACCCAGTGCTCGCTTCGGCAGTGACGCCGAATTCGCGGCCCAAACAGCCTTTTTTGGTGATGATGTTGATCACGCCCGATGATACCTTGGAGCGTCAAAACACCGATTGCAGCCTGCGCAGGACTACGATGCGCTCAATATTGGTGGTTTGAACGCCTGACAGGATATACTCGCTATCGCTCGCCGACAGAAGCACGCCGTTGCGCAGGATCAGCGCATGATTTGCTTCGCCGCCCCGAAACCGCAGCTGTGAAAACCCCGCGCCCGGCCCGTTGCCCGACACTCGCGGCACCGCGCACAGTGCATCTTGAACAGTGCGCATGCCCCGCTCCTCGATCTCATCGGAGGTCAGCACCGACACTGCACGGCCGTAATCCTCTTCGGAGATGGGGGCGAAGCCGCAAGATACGAAGATCTCGCCGGAATGAAGCGCGGTATCCTGTGCCAGCGCGAGGGCTACCCGACTCAACCACAAGCAACCGTTTAAGGCGATCTGTCTCTGATCAGGTCGCCGTTGCTGCGGTATCGCGGATACGCTCAATCATCGCGCGCAACCCGTTGGAGCGCTGCGCGGACAGGTGGTCGGTCAATCCCAGCCGCGCGAATTCCGCCCGTGCATCGACCTTACCGACATCAGACAAAGGCAGATCATTATAAAGCGCCTGAAGCACAGCGATCAGCCCCCGCACGATCATCGCATCACTATCGCCGTCAAAGCGGAACTGCCCATTTGTGATTTGCGGATGCAACCAGACCTGACTGGCACAGCCATCTACCTTGGTGGCCGGTACTTTGAGCGCGCCATCCAGCGGCGTCATCGCCTTGCCCCGCTCGATCACATAGCGATAGCGATCTTCCCAATCTTCGAGAAACTCAAAATCCTCGATAATCTCTTCAAAGGCTGCGCTTGCCATGATCTGCGCCACTCCGTTTGGCCGCTTTGTCTTGATGTTGACCTAAGCTGCGGGGGCGGCCCTGTCCAGAGCGTGGCAAGCGGCTTTTCAAGTCCGAGCCAATCGGCTAGGCCAAAGAAAAGCCATGAACGAGATTTCGATGTTTTCTGCCAAAAAGCTGCGCCTGCCTGTTCTTGCCCTGATGATGGCCTTGCTGACCCTTAGCAGTTGCGGGTGGTTTGGTGGCGGCACACGATCCGCACCCGAGGTCGATGACGCAACGGCGAACCCATTGATGCCGGATGCGTCCGGAGGCGGTTTGAATTTCGGTCGTCCCGAAGCGCCCGATCCGTCGGTTCGTATCGCGACCGTCGATAGCCTGACCGTAGAACGCACCCCTACTGGCGCGATCGTGGTGGCCACCGGGACCGCCACACGTCAGGGGGCCTTTGATGCGGCCTTGCGCAACCCCAGCGGGGAGCCGCAAGTCGAGAATGGCGTTCTGTTGCTGGAATTCATCGTGACCTATCCGCCGCAGGCAACCTCCGTCGGACCGGCGCAGACCCGTCAGGTTCGTGCAGCCGCCAGCCTCACAACCCAGACCCTGCGCCAGATCCGGGCTGTCCGGGTGATCGCGATGGAAAACAGCCGAGAAGCGCGACGGCGGTAAAAAGCGCCACCGCGTCAGATTTCGACGACGCGCACCGTTTCGCCTTTGGCGGTCAAGGCGATCTTGCCCTCACAGAGCCGCAATGCATCTTCGCCAAAGACTTCCAGACGCCACCCCGTCAATGCGGGCACATCCCGCCCGCCTGCTGCAATGACATCAAGGTCCGCCGAGGGCGCAATCAGCTTGGCCGCCACACCGGCGCTTTCGGTTTTGGATTTCAGCAGCACGCGCAGCAAGTCCGCCAGAGCCGGGTTGATATTCAGGTTCTCGCGCGACCGATCGGGGCGTGGCAAATCAGTCTGTGGGCAATTCAGCCCGGCCTCAACCGCTTTCAGGATGCCTTCGGCAATCGCGCCTTTGCGCCCTTCACGCAAAAGCAATCGGGATTTGCCCAGATCAGACATGCTGCGCGGTTTGGTCGACGCCAGTTCGACCAGCGCGTCATCCTTGAACACCCGATTGCGCGGGACGTTGTTTGTTTGCGCGTAATGTTCACGAAAGGCCGCCAGTTCCCGCACCAGCGCCAGGAATCGGCCAGATTGCGTGCGCGTCTTGACCCGACGCCATGCCTCGCGCGGGTCGATATCATAGGTCGCCGGATCGGTCAGAATCGCCAGTTCTTCTTCAACCCAATGGCTGCGCCCACTTTCTTCCAGCTTGGCTGACAGATGCTCATAAATATCGCGCAAATGGGTCACATCCCCAAGCGCATAGGTCTTTTGCGCGGGGCTCAGCGGACGGCGCGACCAATCGGTAAAGCGGGATGTCTTGTCCAGAGGCTGCTTGCAGATACGCCGCACCAGCGTTTCATAACCGACCTGCTCTCCGAACCCGCACACCATTGCAGCAACCTGGGTGTCAAAGAGCGGCTGGGGAAAGACCTTGCCTTCGACCCAGAAAATCTCGAGATCTTGCCGCGCTGCGTGAAAGACCTTGACCGTGGAGGTATCGGCGAACAGCTCTTTCAATGGCTCTAGCGATAGGCCATCGACCAATGGATCAACCAGAACGGCGCTGTCGGGATCATCGCCGGGATAGGCGAGCTGGATCAGGCAGAGCTTGGAATAATAGGTCCGTTCGCGCAGGAATTCGGTATCGACAGTGACATAATCATGCTGTGACGCGGTCTCGCAGAAGGCCTTGAGCGCCTGCGTGGTTGTAATGGTTTTCATATGGTCTGTATTCTTTGTTTTTCTTTTCGTCCGCCAATCTTCGTCTAGCCCCGCCCACAAGCCCGCTGAATATGCGTTTTTTGACGCGAAAAGGAAAGCCGTCAAAGCATCAAGTTGCGTCAATCATCACCGGCTGAGTCATTCCTGCCGCAAAGCTTCGCAACACGGCCGGGTAAAGCACATGCTCCTGCACCAGCACACGGGCCGCAAGACTGTCGGGCGTGTCGTCATCCAGAACTGGAACGATCGCCTGCCCAAGAATCGGCCCGTCATCCAGTGCCGCGGTCACCTGATGCACGCTACAACCCGCTTGCATATCACCAGCCCTCAACGCGCGGGCATGGGTATTCAGCCCTTTGTATTTCGGCAGAAGAGACGGATGTATATTCAACATCCGGCCTTCAAACTGGGCCACGAAATCGCCGGTCAGAACCCGCATGAAGCCAGCCAAGCAAATGATATCAGGCTCAGCCAGCAAGAGCGGTTTGATCAACTCAGCCTCAAAGGCGCCGCGGTCGCCCCCATGCGGACGATGGTCAACCACGGCTGTGGGGATGCCACGCGCACGCGCTTTGTCCAGCCCACCGGCCTCGGCCTTGTTGGACAAGACCAGACAGGGCCGCGCCGGATGATCGCCGGTCATGCTGTCAACAAGCGAGACCATATTGGACCCGCCGCCGGAAATCAGGATCGCGACGCGCTTGTGACTCAAGACAGCGCCCCGCGAAAGCGCACACCCTTACCCGATGTGACATGGCCCAGCTGGGCGACGGTTTCGCCTTGATCTTGCAACAATGCCGTCAATGCCTCGGCCCGGTCGGCGGCGCAGACCACCACCATGCCGATCCCGCAATTGAAGGTCTTGAGCATCTCGGAAGCCTCAATGCCCCCCGTTTGCTGCATCCATGCAAACACCGGGGGCAGCGTCCAGGCGTTCAGGTCAATCTCGGCCCCCAGCCCGTCGGGCAGTACGCGTGGCAGGTTTTCCGTCAGACCACCACCCGTGATATGCGCCAGACCGTGCACCCCGCCCGCGCGGATCGCTTCCAGCACCTGTTTGACGTAAAGCCGTGTTGGCGCCAGCAGCGCCGCGCCAACCGTTGCATCGGCAAAAGGCGCGTCATCGCTCCAGGCCAGTCCCGCATGATCCACCAGTCGGCGCACCAGCGAATAGCCATTGGAATGCACCCCATCCGAGGCCAAGCCCAGCAGAACATCACCCTCGCCCACCCCGGCGGGCAGCGCCGTCCCACGTTCCATAGCGCCCACAGCAAACCCGGCCAGATCGAAATCCCCATCAGGATACATGCCCGGCATCTCTGCGGTCTCTCCCCCGATCAGGGCGCAGTTGGACCGAACACAGCCTTCGGCAATGCCTTCAACGATGCGCGCCGCGCTGTCTGTGTCGAGACGACCAGTGGCAAAATAGTCGAGGAAGAACAGCGGCTCCGCCCCCTGGCAGACCAGGTCGTTCACGCACATCGCGACCAGATCAATGCCCACAGTATCGACCAATCCGGTATCAATCGCGATGCGCAGCTTGGTGCCCACACCATCGGTGGCCGCCACCAGAACCGGGTCGCTATACCCGGCTGCCTTGAGGTCAAAAAGCGCCCCAAAGCCGCCCAGCCCGCTCATCACTCCGGCGCGATCAGTGCGCTTGGCTGCAGGTTTGATCCGATCAACCAAAGCATTGCCCGCATCGATATCCACGCCCGCCTCGGCATAGGTCATACCGTTCTTGCCATCACTCATCGCGATCATCCTGTTAGCCGCAGTTGCGCGCGGGCTACCGGAACTTGGCCACACTTGCAACGGTCAGGCTTGACGCTGGCGGCGGTCATGGTAGGCAAGAGGCCTGCCATTGGGGGCCTGTAGCTCAATTGGTTAGAGCAGAGCGCTCATAACGCTTTGGTTGCGGGTTCAAGTCCTGCCGGGCCTACCAGTTTCACAACAGCATTGACCGGATCACCGACGGACTTAGCTCAGCGTGAAAGCTGGTGCGAGGCTGCATGACCAAACCCACATCTTCTGCCCGTCCGATCCCTGTTCCGACGGGGCGCGTATCCCGCATGGCCCGCTTTGGCGGTCTTGCCACCCAAGTGGCCGGGTCGGTGGCTTTGCAGGGCGCGCGGGAAATCGCACGCGGCAACCGTCCCGAACTCCGTCGCCTGATGCTGACGCCAACAAATGTTCAACGCCTGACCAACCAACTGGCACGGATGCGCGGCGCGGCGATGAAAATGGGACAATTGTTGTCGATGGATAGCGGCGACATCCTGCCGCCGGAACTGACCGACATTCTGGCGAGACTTCGCCAGGACGCACATTTCATGCCGCCCAAACAATTGCGACAGGTGCTCGATGCCAATTGGGGCGTGAACTGGCGGCGCGGCTTTGCCCGGTTTGACGTGCGCCCGATTGCCGCGGCCTCGATCGGTCAGGTCCATCGCGCCCGGCTGCATGATGGGCAGGACGTTGCAATCAAAGTGCAATATCCCGGCGTTGCGCGCAGTATCGACAGCGATGTCGCCAATCTGGGCAGCCTGTTGCGCGCCTCGCAGCTTTTGCCCAAAGGCTTCGAGATCGGCCCGTATCTCGACGAGGCCCGCGCCCAACTGCATGAGGAAACCGACTATGCGCGCGAGGCCGCACATCTCACGCGGTTCGGCGCTCACCTGGCCCAGGATCAGCGCTTTCATGTGCCGTCTGTGATTGCAGATTGGTCGACCCAGCAGATTTTGTGCATGAGTTTTGCCAAGGGCCGTCCTATCGAAGACCTGATCAGCGCGCCCGAGACCGTGCGGCATGATGTTGCACGCAACATGTTCGATCTGATGCTGCGCGAAATCTTTGACATTGGCGAAACTCAAAGCGACCCAAACTTTGCCAATTACCTTTACGATCCTGACAGCGGTCAGATCGTGCTGTTGGATTTTGGTGCCACGCGCTCTCTGGCTCCGGACCTGGTCAACGCCTATCGCGATTTGTTGCGCGCCGGTCTCTGCGGTGACGGTAACGCGATGGCCGGTGCCGCAGAGAGGATTGGTTTTGTGTCGACCCAGACCGAACCATCGCATCGCGACCGGATCATCGCTATGATGGACCGCGCCTTTGCCGTCGTTCGGGCCGGGCCAGAGTATGATTTCGCCGACCCCACCCTGTCAGAGTTCATGCAGGCCGAAAGCATGGCGCTTTGGGATGACGGGTTT
>JABSSB010000330.1 GCA_013214715.1 Paracoccaceae bacterium
ACCAATGCCTCACCATTGGCCAACAGGGCCGAGGCCAGCGTATCCCCGGCAAAACCCTGCATGATACGCCCGTCAAAGCGGAACTGCCGGGGCGCGTCGCGGTCGATCAGACCTTTCCCGTCCAGCCTCATGACGCCTCTCCCACCAATTCGGTGCTGGTCACCTCATGACTGCGTGTGTCACGTGTCACGACGATCCACGCGCCGCAGCCGGAACTGTGCTGCCACAAATCGCGTGTTTCCCCGGCCGGGTTGTCACGCAGATGGACATAGGCCTCCCAGGCGGCGTTCCCCGCATCTTCCGCCGGGCGCTCCAAGGCCACGCCGGCATAGGTGAACTCCCGCAGGTCACGTTCCCCGCAAATCGGACAGCGAAATCTCATCGCGCAACCCGGCCTTTCTTTGCTTTCAAAATACCCATATCCCGTCCGTGCCGCCCACGCTTAGTGCAGATTATGCTGCGCACCGGTGCCCTCTTCATCCATCAACCCAACGCCTGTGCGGAACCGGTCCAGCCTGAACCGCGCCGCCGCCGGATGCGGCTTGTCCGTGGCCAGCAGACGGGCAAAACAATTGCCCGACCCCGGCACCGCTTTGAACCCGCCATAGCACCAGCCGCAATCGATATAGAGCCCGTCTATTTCGGTCCGATCGATGATCGGAGAGCCATCAGGCGTCATATCCATGATCCCGCCCCAGCTGCGCAGCAGCCGCGCCTGACCGATCATCGGCATCAGCGCCATCCCGGCCTCCATCACATGCTCCATCATCGGCAGATTGCCGCGCGCCGCGTAAGAGCTGTAGAAATCCAGATCGCCGCCAAAGACCAGCCCGCCCTTGTCGGATTGTGAGATATAGAAATGCCCCATCCCGAAGGTCACAACATGATCGATCACGGGCTTCAGCCCTTCGGTCACAAAGGCCTGCAGTATATGGCTTTCAATCGGCAGTTTCAGCCCGGCCATCGCAGCCACCTGACCAGACCGTCCCGCCGCGACCATACCAACGCGGCCCGCGCCGATCGCGCCACGCGTGGTCTGCACGCCGGTGACGCGCCCGCCTTCCACGTCGATCCCGGTGACTTCGCAATTCTGGATGATGTCGACCCCGGCCCGGTCGGCCCCTCGGGCAAAGCCCCAAGCCACCGCATCATGCCGCGCCGTGCCGCCGCGCTTGTGATAAAGCCCACCATAGATCGGAAAGCGCGCATTATCGAAATCAAGATATGGCAGGATCTCCCGCACCCCGTCGCGATCCAGCAGGATCGCATCATCGCCCTGTGCGATCATCTGATTGCCCCGCCGCGCCGCATAATCGCGCTGACCATCGGAGTGGAACAGGTTGATGATCCCGCGCTGCGAATGCATCACATTGTAATTCAGCTCTTCCTCCAGCCCTTCCCATAAACGCAAGGAATGGCTGTAGAATTCCGAATTACCAGGCAGCGCATAATTGGCACGCACAATCGTGGTGTTGCGCCCGACATTGCCACCGCCGATATAACCTTTTTCGAGGACGGCGATATTTTTCACGCCCTGTTCGGTCGCGAGGTAATAGGCCGTGGCCAACCCGTGCCCGCCACCGCCGATGATGATCACATCATAATTGGGCTTTGGATCGGGGTCGCGCCAATGCGACGACCAGCCGCGATTGCCGGTCAGCCCTTCTTTGAGAATCCGAAACCCCGAAAACCGCATCTGCCTGCTCCATGACGTGACCGCGCCTTATCAAACGCGCGCGTCGTCACCCTAGCAACCGGCAAACGGTCGCGCCCATGCGGTTTTCGACATTTTCAGGCTTGAGCGCGACGATCACCAGTTGCGGATCAGAACCGCAACCGAAACGCAAAGCCAGTGACCGGTGCGGTGTCATAATCCTGCTCGCTCAGCGTGTTGCCGGAATTGTCTTCCAACTGCACCTGACCGTTGAATTCCGCCCCGGCGAAAACAGATGCCGCAAAGTAAGGCCGCGGTTCCCAATCGAGGCTCAGAACCACCGGGATCGAC
>JABSSB010000331.1 GCA_013214715.1 Paracoccaceae bacterium
TCCCCATCTTGCAACAAGACTACCCAAAATACCCAATCCCCCTGCAATAGCCATCACAGAGGATCCATACAGTTTAAGCCATTCAAGACTTGAATCGTATTGTGCTTTGAAGGGTAATACCCTGCATGAGTACACCGTATTTGCACGCACAAGAGGATCAACATGATTAGCAACTTCAGCTATGGATATCTCCGCACTAAGTAAGTCAGAGTCTATCGTAAGCAAACCCTTTGATCCGCTTTCATTTCTCAGTATACGTATGAGGGCTTGCAGAGCATTGTGACAGCAATTCACAGACATCGAACTTGATGACCATGAACAATAATTCACTGCACCAAGCTCTGACAGGAGATTGAGCGCCATGCTTGTGTTGGAAAAGAGTAAACACTGCCCAAGACCTATGAAAGTCAACAACCTTGAGGAGATACAACTATCAGCCAAAATACTCCCCTGAGACTGTTTTGCAACGTCAAGACCTTTCCCAGACGTCAAAATAGGGTAAAAGCCTGAGGTTGCATGCAGTAGAGGTCTTTCATTCTCATTTGAAATTCCTCTTGGGTGTACATGTGCAGCTGATTGCCATTGCAGTTTGTAAATATCATCACTGGCAACAATCATCAAAGACTTTTGTGCATCTGCCTTTCGTATCAAAAACTTGGCTTGCAACTCATGAAGCTTGCTCACCACTGATCCATGAATGTCCAGTATGTAATGCGAGCTGATTGTGGCATTGCCCAACTCTGATGACTCTACTTCACCGCGTTCGGCGATACCAAATGTAGTCTTACTAGACAATCTGGACGCATTGCAGTACACAGAAAATCCTGCAGGAACCTTTGCATCACTGGATGGTCCCTTGCTGGATTGCTTCTCTTGCAAACCTACACTGAGTTGCATGCACCCATCCAGCACTGCAGGAGAGACGCATGTACCTGATTCATCTGTGCTATTGGCACAAGATAAGCAGCCCAATACGCGTGTGCCATCAGGATGCACATTTACTCTTGATGCCACTTGGAATGATGGACCATATTGCAAACCAACAGCGCGCAAAGATGCATACATGAATGCGTTGTCCACAGATTGGCAACACTGCGACCTCACCATTTCTGGCGATATGGATGCTGACTTGGTTCCATCAGACATGCTGAATGGCATATCAATGTCATGATCCTCAACTCTCACACCAACAAATGCACGCAGATGTAGTCCAGAACCTCCTTGCGCCGAGCTGCTTGACCTGATCTGTATGCTGCCATCCATCACATCCAACAGAATGGACAATGTGCAGTCTGCAATCAGAGTATTCTGTGTCTCCTTTGGCTTTGCAAGAGTCAATGGCATTGGAATGCTTGCATCAGAGACAAGAGAAGCAAGCTCAGTGCCCATGCTTCCATTGCATACCTCAGATACACACGCACTCATTTCCATGTACGCTGCACCAGGACACACTATCCGTCCCATGACTTGATGATCACAGATCCAATCAAGAACGGGACGTTCAAGCTTTGATGCCATGCATATGATATGAGAACCAGCATCATTTCTCAGCTCAACATGCGACATAAGCGGATGAGTCAAGGGTCCAACCCAATATCTGATCTTGCTTGAAAAGCGCAGGTTCAACTCTGACACAATAAGCTTTGGTGTGCTGCTTACATGCTGAAGTAAGACATGAGCGTTGGTTCCTTGGAAGGCAAATGCACTCACACCAGAGGCATAGGTTGACATAGAGTTTGAGTCACTCCAAGTCAAACCATTTTGCTCACGGCACATATGACCCAAACGAGCAATCTGACGAGACTGTTGAGAGCCTCCCAAGATGCGCGTCAAATGAGGATTGACGTGGCGCAAGTGAAGCACGGGAGATGTTGTTCTATGGCATGTGCCATGAATGGCATGAATCAAGCCAACAACACCAGCGGCAGGCTCTGTATGACCCACGTAAGTCTTACCAGCCTGCACGCTAAGAG